>NZ_JADEXY010000092.1 GCF_015206885.1 Microcystis aeruginosa LEGE 91341
TCTTTCTTCCAGACATCGATAATTTTTTGGCGAAAATCTACGGAATAGGGTCTCATAGGAAGCTGGCGAGTTCTATTATTTGTCTATTTGCTTTTCATTGTACCTCATAGCTCCAAGAATTGCTATAACTTAAATAGGACTACTATAGCAATTCTTTCTAGGCAAGACGAGAATTTTTAATCAATTGTTAAAATATTAAAAGGATGCTAAAGATGGCGGCTAGAGTTTCCAGAGTGAGCTATCCTAGAGATACTACTTACTCCATCCTCCCCCATGCTCGATCGAGTTCTCCATAGTCGTTATCAAGTCCAACAGTTACTGGGAAAAAAAACTATCTTAGCTAGGGACAGACACACCACCCAGTTAGTTATCATTAAACTTATTTCTGTTCCTAGGGGTCAAGGAAGTCAGTTTATCGGAGAAATAACCAGTAAAATTGCCCTATTGCGACAACTTTCCCACCCATCTCTCCCCAAATACCTCGATAGCTTTGAGATAGATTCATCCCAGGAACAAATCATCGCTATTGTCCGACCTTATTTATCAGCGCAGCCTTTAGAAAACTATCTTAACTCCAGTTATTTATTAGCAGAACAATATCTCAAACAAATTGCCAAATATCTTTTGGAGATTCTCTCCTATCTCCATCAGCAGGATGTCCCCATTAACCACGGCAATATTAAACTTAGTAATATCCTCTTTGATACCCAGTCCCATCGTTTTTATCTAGTTGATTTTGCCTTTGATTTCGATTCTCCCATCACGGATTTACAGGATCTAGGCAAAAGTTTGATTAGTTTAGCCACGGGGATTAAGCATAGTTACATACCCGAAAACTTTGAGCAAAAAACTAATCTAAGTGCTTTTTTCATCTATTGGTTAAAAAGATTATCAAACTCCCCCCCGGACTCTCATTTTCGTTCGGTGACAGAAGCTTTAGCCAGCTTATATAGTTGTCAATTGATCCTAGTATCTATTGGCAATCTTACCAAACCCTACGGCAGCGAAGTTACTGTTTATAAAAAAGATAATCTCCTGCAAATAAAAATCGCTAGTAAAACCAAACAAAAGTTTTTCAATAATCTCAAAACCCAGTTAAGACAGTTTTTACCATCCCTATTCTTCACGATTACCCTCTTAACCATAGTCGGTATTTACGATCTCAAACTGGTCGCTTTTTTAATCCCAATTATCCTAATTTTTCTGCTCAATTTAATCTCCTCTAGTTTATCTTGGCAGTTATGGAAATCTTTTTGGCAGGGGGAACTAGAGTTAAAAATTACCCCCAAAAAAGTTTCTCTCTATCAAAAACTCTGGGGGCTAAAATTTAAACTAACTGCCGATGCCGCCAGTTCCGAAATTTATAGTCTCATTCGTCACAATGTCACTGTCACTATGCAGGGAGAAAATGTTAATATTATTCCTCCTTGTCTGGTTCTCGTTGCCAACCATCGAGAATATGTTATCACTGCCAGTGAAGATGTTAGCGAAGCCGAATTAGATTGGTTGGCACAACAATTAAGCGATTGGCTACGTTTACCGATTACGAGAATTTAAGGTGTATTAAGCCACGTTAACACACCCCAAATTTATCTATATTTAACCGATAACATCTTCCGATTTAATCAGATGCGCTTCTAGGAACCAGAGACGTTTATCGATGTCCCGGGAGATTTCCGTGTAGAGATCTGCTGTGTCAGCATCCCCTTGATTGCCAGTGGTATCAATAGCAGAACGAAGATGGGAAGCGTATAAGGCATAACGTTCGGCTAAAGCAACGAGATGTTCACTACCATCGACGATATCAGCCGGATATTCTGGCAGAATCGAGTTAGCGGCGGCGATGCGTACTGTTCCCAAAGCGGTTCCACCTAAAGCGGTAATCCGTTCTGCTACCATGTCCCCATAGTCTTCTAATTCCGTGGCCATTTCGTCGAAGAGGCTGTGCAATTGGTAGAAATTTAAACCTTTGACATTCCAGTGGGCCTGTTTAACTTGAGTTTTTAGGTCCAAACTAGCGGCAAGGGTTTGACTTAAGATTTCAACCATAGCTTTGCGGATATCTAATGCTAAATCGATGCGGGTGGCGTAGTATTGTCCCGTGGTTTTGCTTTTGACTGGAGTGGCTACCATAATCTTTCTCCTTGATGAGTTAACAAATACTCGATAATTTTTGTGGGTGCATAAGGGACTGATTTTGATCCTAAAATTAAGCTCAAGCTATACACATCCCCTTTCAGAATTGATTAACATCGCCCTCAGCCGTCAGCTAGATAATAGTGTTGATAACTAGAAAAATAGCTAATTAATTGAAAAATCAGAAGCTGACAGCTGATAGCTTAATTAATTATGCTCCTAAATAAGCCGCTAATTCTCCCGAACCGCCAATTAATTGGCCGTTAATGAAGACTTGTGGGGTGGTGGTATTGCCACTCATGGCCCGCAGAGAACGACTGGTGGCATCGCGTCCGAGGATAATTTCTTCGTATTGTAGCCCTTTTTCTTCTAACATTTTCTTAGCCCGGAGGCAGTAGGGACAGCCCACTTTCGAGAAAAGAGAGACTAAAGGCGGTTTTTTGGCTTCTGGGTTGATGTAGTGTAACATCGTTTCCGCATCGGAGACTTTGAAAGGATCTCCCGGTTCTTCTGGTTCGATGAACATTTTCTCGATAACACCATCTTTGACTAGCATCGAATAGCGCCAAGAACGTTTACCGAAACCTAAGTCAGCTTTATCGACTAACATCCCCATTCCTGCGCTAAATTCGCCGTTACCGTCGGGAATTAAGACGACATTATCACATTCTTGGTCTTTTGCCCACTCGTTCATGACAAAGGTATCATTCACCGACAAGCAAACAATAGCATCTACGCCATTTTCCCGAAAAACTGGGGCTAATTCGTTATATCCGGGTAAATGAGAGGTGGAACAGGTGGGAGTGAATGCCCCGGGTAAGGCAAAAAGAACAACGGTTTTTCCTTTGAATAATTCCTCGCTGGTGATGTTCACCCATTGATTATTTTGACGCACGGGAAAGGTGACATCGGGAACTCTCTGTCCTTCTCGGTTTGGTAGCATAATCTTCAACTCCTAATTGCTAAGTCGTACTCATTTCGAGTTTGTCTAAATTAAGTGTACTCATAACGACTATGAGTTGTCAACAAGTATTTATACTTAAATTAGGAGACAGGAGATAGGAGACAGGAGACAGGAGATAGGAGATAGGAGACAGGAGACAGGAGATAGGAGATAGACAAAAGGCAGTAATATTGATTAGTTAATTTCCCTAATCCCCCACACCCCACACCCCACACCCAACCCTTTTTTACTGAAAAATGATGTTTTCCTTCCTGAAAAAAAGCTATAAATGGCTAGGACTAGCGATAATAACGGTGATTTTGGCGATTACACCCGCCGTCATTGCCCAATCAACCACTAGCACCATACCTCTGGAAAAAATTAACTGGTTACAGGCAATTTTTTTGGGATTTGTGCAGGGAGTGACAGAATTTTTGCCGATTAGCAGTACCGCTCATCTAAAAGCGATTCCCGTCTTTTTGGGTTGGGGAGATCCCGGTGTCACCTATACAGCAGTGATTCAATTGGGCAGTATTGCGGCGGTATTGTCCTATTTTTGGCAGGATTTAAGGCAAATATCCACGGGAATGGTGAAAGCGGTGGCTAGTTCCGATTATCGTTCCCAGGATTTTCGTTTAGCCGTGGGGATTATCCTAGGCACAATTCCGATCGTTTTCTTCGGTTTGTTAATGAAACTTTTCATTCCCGATTTAGATAACTCCCCCCTGAGAAGCATGACAGCGATCGCCTCTGCCTCTATAGTCATGTCTTTACTCTTAGGTACGTCCGAAAAAATCGGGAAACATAAACGCAGTTTTGAGACTTTGCGACAAAAAGACGGGGTTTTAATGGGATTAGCCCAAGCTTTAGCCCTAATACCGGGGGTATCTCGTTCTGGGTCCACCTTAACTGCCGGGTTATTCATGGGTTTAGAAAGGGCCGTAGCGGCGCGATTTTCCTTCCTGTTGGGGATTCCGGCGATAACTTTAGCCGGTTTAGTGGAATTTAAAGGCGTTCTCGACCAGATTAATACCAGTGAATTAATTCCCCTCGCTATTGGGGTAATTTCCTCGGCGATATTTTCCTATCTTTCGATCGCTTGGTTATTAGATTATCTCAAAAAACAGAGTACCTGGGTTTTCGTCTGGTATCGTCTCTTTTTCGGGGTTGCTATCCTGATTGGTGTGGCCTTGGGGCGTTTTTCCTGACCTTTTGGCATTCTAATTAATTTCCAAAAAATCTCGCAATTTTTTTAGATAAGTAGGGGCATCTTCTAACATGGGGAAGTGAGCAGTATTAGCCATCTCCACATACTGGATATTATTATTCAAATCCGCCGCCATTTTGCCCATTTTGGCAGGGATAATAATATCTTTTTCCCCTGATAATAAAAGAGTTGGTACCTTAATCTCGGCAAATTTACCTGGCATAATTTCCACTGCCTTTTCACTCACAGATGTATAAATTGTGCCTAGAACGGCCTCATAATCTGCCGCTAAAAAATCTTCTAAAAAAGCAATTCTTTCTGATTTTGGGATCGATCAATGCAAAAATCTCGCCATAAATAATTGATCGGCAAAAGGTACTTTTAAAAACCAATCATAACGAAACTGTACCACATACTTACCGAATTTATGAAAGGCAGCAAAAGCTGCCTTTTCTCCTGTGGAGAAACCCGGTTTCTTTGTCTATGGAGCGATCGCAATTATCCCTAAACCAATCTAACAGGTAGGTTGACTGGCGAGATTAGCTGAAGTTTAGACATAATTGTGTTAATTATGTCTTTTTAATGCAGATGAATAGCTTGGCAATAAGGCTATCATCAATTATGATTAAAATCAATAAGTAGGTAGGCACAATTATTTGGAGGATAGGTTAGCGGTAGCGTAACATGAGCGGGCGTTGGGTTTCATGCTTCAACCGTTCGGCAAAAGCTCACGGCCGAAGCCCAACCTACGTTCATCTTATATTTAATTCCACCCACCCACTTAAAAACAGATTAGCAATATTTGAGAATAATTGTAATTATGAAATTTGTGTTAAGTTCTCAAAATGTTTATGACTATTTAATCGACCAAAAAATCTGTAATCGCTCTCTAGAAAATCCAAGAGTAGAGCAGATTCGGGCTAAAAATTTTAACTTATTAGTGACTTTACCAGAGGGTCGAAAGTTACTGGTTAAACAAGAACAATTTATTAATTTAGAAAAGGAAACGGTGGGTGAGTTTTTTGGGGAATGGCGAATCCCCAAATTTCTAGAGAACTTTTCTGAAATTGACCATTGGCGTAGTTTTCTGCCAGAATTACTGCTCCACGATGCTGATAACTCAATTTTAGTTTCTACTTATCTGGATAATTATCAGGATTTAGCAGAGTTTTATTCTAAAGAGAATCTCTTTCCGGCTCAGGTTGCTACTCAAATCGGCAGTTGTTTGGCGACAATTCACCGTGATACCTGGAATCAGAGTATTTATCGGGAGTTTTTTGTCAAAGAAGAGTTTGCTGGGAAACCGAAAGTATCTCCGCTATTATTAGAGAGTTTGGAAAGGATCGGTCCTGAAATTTTTGGCATGGCTCCGATGGATGGATTGAAATTTTTTGCACTTTATCAACGATATGATAGCTTAGGAGAAGCAGTTCATCGGGCCAGTGAAACTATTTCTCCTGTTTGTCTGACTCACAATGACATCAAGCTGAATAATATTCTTCTGAATCGAAACTGGGAAGATATTAATGGAAATGGGATCCGGTTGATTGATTGGGAAAGGTCTGATTGGGGAGATCCAGCATTTGATTTGGGAATGGCGATCTCTAGTTATCTACAAATTTGGTTGGGTAGCTTGGTGATTAGTAATTCTCTCAGTATTGAAGAGTCTCTGCGACTAGCCACTACTCCCCTAGAATTACTGCAGCCATCTATCGGTGGGTTAACTTTAGCTTATTTAGAAACTTTCCCAGAAATCTTAGAATATCGTCCTGATTTCTTAAAGCAAGTAGTCCAGTTGGCCGGTTTTTCTTTAATTATTGCAATTTTGGCCATGGTTCAGTATCAAAAAATCTTTAATAATACTGGAATTGCTATGCTTCAGGTAGCCAAGGCTTTGTTATGTCGTCCTGAATCATCAATGTCCACGATTTTTGGGGCTACTGCTACTCAGTTAAATCAGATGAATTCTTCTGTTGTTGGCCAAGTTTAATATCGTTGAGTATCTTGAAAAATTATGTCATTACTTAATTCTCAATTCCATCATTTAGCCCCTGAGGTTAGAGGTCGGTTAAAGGAAGTTTTGTTAGATATTGTTGAAAATCTCGAAATTTCCGCTGATTTTTCAATTCGTCATCCTAACTATCAACCCTGGGAAATGCCGGCTGAGATGTTGTCTCGGATTCAGGCGTTACCGAAGGAAATACAGGATAAATATATGAGCTTACAGTTGAGGAGTTTTCTTTATGGCATTTATTATAATGGGTCGATGCAAGCATCGCAAGCATTAGGTTCTGAGAATAAGGGTCAGCAATTAGATTTGGAGAATAATAGTTTTGCTGGCGTAGCTATGGACTTTTATTTACAGTTGGAAGAAGCGAACAAGGGGGAGGGATATTTTGATTCAGGTTGGTCAATTTTGAGAGAGGAAACCGATGGCAGTTTGGCTGTGACTAAGGGCGGTTTGCGACTGCATATCCAACGGGAAAAGCATCTTCAAGAGTCTGAGCAAGCGGCGGCAGTGGGGGGTGTTGTGTCAATTTTGATGCCTAAGAATTTTGTACAAAATGGCTTTTATATGGCGGTGGGTAATGCCGGTTTACAGAGAGAGGAAGCTATGGTGCGGCTCTATTTTAATGTTACTCCCGAAGGCGCGGTGGCTGTGATGACTGGGTTGACTGAAAGGTTAAATCAGAGGGGGATTCCTTTTAGTTTTAAGGCTTTATATAATCCGGTTGATTATCAACGATATGATGCTGGGGTGCTTTATTTTGGCAAAACAGATTATGAGTTGGTCAGGCAGGTGGTGGCTCATGTTTATCAAGAAAATCAGTCTGTTTTTAAGCCAGAAATACCTTTGTTTACTCTGGAGTTAGCACCGGGTTTGGGGTTGGCGGAAGAACCGGACAAAAAGTTTGGCAGTGAGGAGAGTTTTGGGATGAATCGCTGTCAGATTATAGCCAATGGGTTATTGATGGCTTGGCAACAGGAGGACAATTCTGCGGCGGGTCGGATTACTGCTATTTCTGAGCAGTTTTCTGGGTTGGGGATTGATTGGCAGCGTCCTTATTTGAATGCTGATTCTGAGGATGTTTATCAGGGATTAGAGTTGGCAGGCTGATATTAGTCGCCTATCTAGGAATCAAAGAGCGATCGGCCCATCGGTAGATTTTAGCCTCATTAGGTCATGGGGCTATTTTTTTGCTCTGCCACCAGCCGAACCCTAGGCAGAGAGATATAAAAAAAGACATAATTGTGTTATTTATGTCTTGAAAAACAAAGCTCGTTGATACGAGATTATGGGCATTTGCGGTCATAATCTAGATGAAGTTACGGTGTTTAGTCGGTAAAATTGAGACATAATTGTCTCATTTAGATTAATTTTAAAGTTGCTTAACCTATTGTCATTGTTGGAGAGTTGGGCAATAATAACAGTCATAGGGAAAGGAAGAACATAAATCTGATTACCTCAAAGTAAAACAGTAAAACTTATTCCAAGAAGAAACAAAAATGGCTAATATTACTATTTCTGAGTTACGCCCTGCTGGTGCGGATTTGCTCTTTGATTCTGAGAGTTACCTTACTGACTTGACCGAGTCGGAAACGCTTGGTACACAAGGTGGTGCGACATTTTTGCTTGGAGTTGCGGTAGGACTTGCTATTTCTCATCTTCTGAGGAACTAGGTAGTAATTCATAGGTTGGATTTAGGCATTACGAAACCCAATACCAAAAATACCTACTTTTGTGGTGTTTCGTAACGCCTCAACCTACGTCTAGGTTGATCAAGACATTTTTGCCATTATTTCTAAAAAATCTCGCAATTTTTGTAGATAAGTAGGGGAATCTTCTAACATGGGGAAGTGAGCAGTATTAGCCATCTCCACATACTGGATGTTATTATTCAAATCCGCCGCCATTTTGCCCATTTTGGCAGGAATAATAATGTCTTTTTCCCCTGATACTAAAAGAGTTGGTACCTTAATCTCGGCAAATTTAGCTGGCATAATTTCCACTGCCTTTTTACTCACAGATGTATAAATTGTGCCTAGGGCGGCCTCGTAATCTGCCGCTAAAAAATCTTCTAAAAAAGCAATTCTTTCTGATTTTGGGATCGATCGATGCAAAAATCTCGCCATAAATAATCGATCGGCAAAAGGTACTTTTAAAAACCAATCATAACGAAACTGCACTACATACTTACCGAATTTATGAAAGGCAGCAAAAGCCGCTTTATTATACTCAAAAATGCCATTACAGGTTAGAATTGCTTTGACCACTCTTTCGGGGTACATAGTAATAAAAAAAGTCGCTACCGATGCCCCCATAGAGTGACTATTGAGATAGATTTTTTCAATTTCCAAACTATCTAAAAACAAGGCCAAATCAAGGGCATATTCTTCTAAATCGTAGGAAAGATCGGGGGATTTTTCTGGCAATTTAGACCGACCAAAACCCCGCATATCGTACAACAAACAATCAAAGCGATCGCAAATTGCTGCAGCGGTTGATCGCCAATAGCGTCCCGATCCTCCCCAACCATGAATAAACACCATTACCGGCTTTTTCTGGGCAGATTCCGACTGTCGAATCCACTCGTAATAGTGGGGAACACCGCGAACAGTGACTTTTTTATCGGTTATTTGAGTTTCCATGATAGTTAGATACCTAGCCATCCTCGTAAAGAGTTTTGCAAACGTCGCGCATCTGTGTCCGATAGTCGTCCGATTCTCTTAAGGAGTAAATCTTGTTGGATTGTGTATATCCCCCGCTTAACGGCCGTCGGTACATTCAATCCCTCGTTCTCCCAATCTTCTAGCAAAAACTCACCCTCCAGTAAATTATTGATGCGACTGGTAAGGGGAACCAGAAAAACATCCCGTGAACGGTGAGGAGAACTAACAATGATAACCGGTCTGATTTTAGCGTCCGCTAAATCTGAAAAAGGATAACGAACGAGAACGATTTCAAGCTTCGAGTAATCGTTCATAGATGTCGTCTTCCAGATTATCCCAAATCTTAGCGAGAGCAGTTTCGCTGACTTTTTGCCAGAAATCCGAGTTTGTCTCCTCCGGGATGAGGGTGACTAAAACCCTAGTACCCTCTGGAATCGGCACGGATTCGAGGAGTTCGATCCGGCCTTCTTTGACAATTGCGGGAACGGTGTTCAGCATGGTTAACCTCGATTTTTCCCCTTAAGCGGATTCTTGACTGGGTAGAGAGGAAGGATGAACCAATAGCTCTGCCGTGGAACGTTTTTCCACCATTTCGCGGGTGATTAAACAGCGTTTCACGTCCTTGCGCGAGGGCAATTCGTACATGACATCGAGCATTAATTCCTCGACAATACCTCGTAGGGCTCGGGCCCCGGTTTTGCGACGATAGGCCTCTTGGGCGATCGCTAGGACGGCATCAGATTTAAACTCTAACTGTACATTGTCCATCTTCAACAGTTTTTGATACTGTTTCACCAAAGCGTTGCGGGGTTGCGTCAGGATAGCGATTAAAGCTTCCTCATCCAGGGGTGAGAGTGCCGCCAAGACGGGAATCCGACCGACAAACTCTGGAATCATGCCAAATTTGACTAAATCATCGGGAGTCATCTGTTTTAATAACCCTGCCGCTACCTTATCCTTACTAGCTTGGCTATCTCCCGGTTGAATAAAGCCCATCGATTTTTTACCGAGACGCTGATCGATCACCTTATCTAAACCGACAAACGCCCCACCGCAGATAAACAGGATATTGCTGGTGTCAATCTGAATACAATCCTGATAGGGGTGTTTGCGGCCGCCTTGGGGGGGAACATTGGCGATCGTTCCCTCTAACATTTTCAGTAAAGCTTGCTGAACCCCTTCTCCAGACACATCCCGGGTAATCGAGGTATTTTCGCTCTTACGCGCAATTTTATCGATTTCATCGATGTAGATAATGCCCCGCTGCGCCTCTTCCACGTCTAAATCTGCCACTTGTAACAGACGCAAGAGAATATTTTCCACATCTTCCCCCACATAACCGGCCTCGGTTAAAGTAGTGGCATCGGCGACAGCAAAAGGTACATCGAGGATTTTAGCCAGAGTTTGAGCTAGAAGGGTTTTTCCCGATCCTGTGGGACCAATTAACAGAATATTAGATTTTTGCAGTTCGATGCTATCTTCTGGATTGCCGCCACCGGCTTTTTGGGTTTGGATATCTTTGAGGCGTTTGTAATGGTTATAAACGGCCACCGAAAGCACTTTTTTCGCCTCATTTTGACCAATAACGTAGTCATCGAGGTATTTTTTAATCTCCCTTGGTTTGGGAATTTGTTCCCAAGTGGTTTTGTTTTGGCCCGATCGCCGTTTGTTGGGACGTTCCTCCACTGGGGCGACCGGACTGGGCGGTTCCATCAATTCCTCATCGAGAATTTCGTTACACAGTTCCACACACTCGTCACAAATATAGACCCCCGGCCCGGCGATTAATTTTCGCACTTGTTCCTGGGATTTGCCGCAAAATGAACACTTGAGGTGGGAGTCGTATTTAGACATAGTTTATTATTTACAGGGAAGTAACGGGAACGGTAGGATCGGGCAGTTCGGGACGGGAAATCACCTGATCGATTAACCCATATTCTTTAGCTTCGACGGCGGACATGAAAAAGTCCCGTTCGGTGTCGTTGGCGATGCGATCATAGGGTTGACCGGTGTGATGAGCCAGCATGGTATTGAGTCTCTGTTTAATGTAGAGGATCTCTTTGGCTTGGATGGCGATATCACTAGCCTGACCTTGGGCGCCGCCGAGGGGTTGGTGAATCATGATCCGGCTACTGGGTAGAGACATCCGTTTACCTGCTGCGCCACCACAAAGCAGGAATGCTCCCATACTAGCGGCTAAACCGAAACAAATTGTCGCCACGTGGGGGCGAATTTGCTGCATGGTGTCGTAGATAGCTAGTCCAGCATAAACGGAACCGCCGGGGGAGTTGATATAGAGTTGGATATCTTTTTCGGGATCTTCTGCCTCCAAGTAGAGGAGTTGGGCAACGATCGAATCAGCGACCTGATCATCGACGGGAGTTCCCAAAAAGACAATTCTCTCGCGCAGGAGTCGAGAATAGATATCAAAAGCCCGTTCACCCATGCCAGACTGTTCGATTACCACGGGTAAAACGTTAGCTAGGGAGTTTCTCCCCGTGTTGGCGTAGATAGCAGGGCGACAATTACTGGTAATTGGGTAGTCAGGTGATCTCGATTCGAGCATAATTTTTTCGGTTCCGCTATCACAATCTTAGGGTTTTTGCTTGGCTGTGGAGCTTTTACTGGCAAATGTTAAGCATCTTTAGCACTTCTGTCCATCTATTATGCCCTAAGTTTCCCCCGGTTGGCAGGAATCAGTTATCAGTGATCAGTGATCAGTTATCAGTTATCAGTTATCAGTGATCAGTTATCAGTTATCAGTGATCAGTTATCAGTGATCAGTTATCAGTTATCAGTTATCAGGGAATGGGGGAATGGGGGAATTCAAGCAATGCCCTAAAACCCCAACACCCCAACAGGACTGCTAACTCCTTACGGTTATTCTTCCTCAGCCTCAGCTGCCAATACTTCCACTTCGGTGAATGCGAAGGTTTCTTCTGTTTCCTCCTCCTCACTTGTTTCTTCCTCTAGGGAACCTTTAGGGACGAGGGTGATAGTAGCCTTTTCTTTCAGCCATTCTAGGGTGTTTTCCGCCAGCATTTCTTCGGTGATCACCTGTTCCAGACGCTGCTTATCTATATCGCGATCGGACAATTCCGCCATGATTTTAGCGATTTTTTCCGTTACCGCTTCGGGACTGACTTCAATGCCGGCGACTTTAGCCAATTCCTGCACCACCAGAGTCTGTTTCAGACTTTCGATCGCATCGGGACGGGTGCTTTCCCGCATTTTGGGAATATTATCTTTTGTAAACAACTGGTTGACATCTAGCCCCATTTGTTGAAACTGCATGAAGCTTTGGGTCAAAATATGCGTCACTTCCTTTTCGATCAGCGTCTCCGGTAAATCTAAAGTCGCCCCTTTGACCAATTCCTTGGTTAAAGCCTCATAAATGCTTTCTTTGGTTTCCTTCTCCGCTTGTTCTTGGAAGCGTTTCTCTAAACTTGCTCTTAATTCGGCGATTGTCTCCTGATCGCTGACTTCTTGGGCAAAATCGTCGTCAAGCTCTGGTAATTCCTTTGCTTTTAACTCTTTCATCGTAATGGTAAAAATTACCGCTTTTGCTGCCACATCCTCTTTGGGATAATCTTCTGGGAAAGTTAAAGTCATCTCTTTGACTTCTTCCGGTTTCATGCCGACAATTCCTTCCACCATCCCCTCGATAAAGCGTCCTGCTTCCATATCGACCCGCAGATCTTCGCCGTCAATATCCGGGATATCTTCGCCAGTTTCGGCAGATTTTCCTCGATAATCAACGATCGCCACATCTCCCAGCTGCGCCCCGCGATCTTCCACGGGAACCAATGTCGCTAACTGTTCTTGACGCTCTTTAAACCAATTTTCCACGGATTCGGGATCATAAACGGTTTCTTCGGCAGTAACGCTCAGATTTTCGTAATCTCCGAGAATAATTGTCGGGGCTACATCCACGGAAACTGAAAAAGTCAAAGCTTTACCCGGTTCATAGGCAGCGATCAAATCCTCAAACTGAGACAATAGCTGGGGATTACCCAGAGACTCGATCCCCTCCTGTTTTAGGGCAGATTCGAGACAATTTTCGATTAATTCCTCAATTACCGCCGCTTTTACTGCCTTAGTTCCCAATCTTTGCAGAAGAATCTGACGGGGAACCTTACCGGGGCGAAAACCGGGTATATTGGCCGACTTCGCTAAATTATTTACCACTTTCTCGTGGGTGTTTTTCGTGGTTTCGGCGGGAATTTCAATTTCTAAACCTATCTGACTGGCAGGAAGCTTTTCCTGAATAACTTTCATTGATTTTTCTAGCTCTTACGACAAGGAACGTTTATAATAGGGTGAGCGGTGTTTACGCCTGCGGTGGATCCGTCCCGCTCATGATATTCTAGGGGAATAGCTGCAGTTGCTCCCCAAGCTGTCACAATCTTTTTATTTTAGCGGTCAATGGGGTATATTTAATTTATTCCGTCCTTGGGGCAGTTAAGCCCAATCAGAAAATTTTGCTGATCAAAAGCCGATCAATCCAAGCTTGAGAATAACTCGGTGGACAAAAAAGATTTTTTACTTTAACGATTTCTTCGGATCATTATCATCACCCAACTCGTCAGGAGGTCACACAATTTGAGTAAAAAAGTACGGGTCGCTATTTTAGGGGCCACCGGGGCCGTGGGAACGGAATTACTAGAGTTATTAGCTAGTCGTCATTTCCCTCTCGCTAGTCTAAAATTACTGGCTTCCGAGCGTTCTGCTGGAAAAATCCTCAATTTTCAGGGCGAAAGTCTCCTCATCGAAGCGGTAAACGAGCGCTCTTTTCAGGACGTGGATATCGTTCTCGCTTCTGCGGGGGGATCCACCTCGAAAGCTTGGGCGAAAACTATTGTCGAGTCCGGTGCGACGATTATCGATAACTCCAGCGCTTTTCGCATGAATCCCGAAGTGCCTTTAGTTGTCCCAGAAATCAATCCCGACAGTGTGGACAATCACCGGGGCATTATCGCTAATCCCAACTGTACGACAATTCTTTTAGGAGTGGCGATCTGGCCTCTCCACCAAGTACAGGCGATCGAGCGAGTAGTAGTTTCTACTTATCAGTCCGCTAGTGGTGCTGGAGCGCGAGCGATGGAGGAGGTAAAACAGCAAGCACAAGCAATTCTTGACAATCGGCAACCTCCCACTAATTCCTTCCCCTATCCCCTCGCTTTTAATCTTTTTCCCCACAATACCCCAATTAATGGTCAAGGGTACTGCGAGGAAGAAATGAAAATGGTCAACGAAACCCGCAAGATTTTTGCTTGTCCAGAGCTGCGGGTTAGCGCCACCTGTGTGAGGGTTCCCGTCCTGCGGGCCCATTCGGAATCGGTTAACCTAGAATTTAGTCGGCCTTTTTCTGTGCTGAAGGCCAGAGAAATTCTTGAGTCTGCTCCGGGGGTAAAATTAGTGGAAGATTGGGACGCTAATTATTTTCCCATGCCAATTGATGCCACCGGTCGCGATGAAGTATTAGTGGGACGCATTCGTCAAGATATCTCTCATCCTAACGGTCTAGAATTGTGGCTATGCGGCGATCAAATTCGCAAGGGTGCGGCTTTAAATGCTGTACAAATTGCCGAAATTTTAGTCAAGAAAAATCTCGTCGGTTCCAGATTAGCAACAGTTTGATAATTAAGCTATCAGCCATCAGCTAAATCAAGGCGATGATAACTAGACCTCTGGTAAAAATCAAAAATTGTTGTTGGGGTTAGGAGCCAGTAGTCAGTAGTCAGTAGTCAGGAGGATTAAGAATGAATAATAATCAATTAAATGGTCTATTTACAGATTTTATGCAATTTAACCTTATTTTGGCCGTTTTTGAACCCTCAAAAATTAATTATGCAAGAGGTTAACTAGAACGTAGGTTGGGCTTCGGCCGTGAGTTCAGCCGAACGGTTGAAGCATGAAACCCAACGCCTGCATGGGTTAAGCTACCGCTAACCCATCCTACAAATAATTAATTGTGCCTCCCTTCCCTACTTAGGAGGATTGCCAGATTCTTTCTTTTGCCTCTTGCCTTCAGAAGCTGATAACTGATAACTGATAACTGATCAATGAGTGAAACATATTTTGGACGAGTAATTACGGCGATGGTGACACCCTTCACCGTCGAGGGTCAAGTTAATTATGGGATGGTGGAAAAATTGGCCGATTATCTAGTTACCCACGGTAGCGATGGTATAGTGGTCTGTGGGACGACGGGAGAATCACCCACCCTAAGTTGGCAGGAAGAAT
Source organism: Microcystis aeruginosa LEGE 91341 (assembly GCF_015206885.1). Taxonomy (GTDB): domain Bacteria; phylum Cyanobacteriota; class Cyanobacteriia; order Cyanobacteriales; family Microcystaceae; genus Microcystis; species Microcystis aeruginosa_H. Next base: position 15,204 of record NZ_JADEXY010000092.1, read on the forward strand.
ACGAACTATTTAGTATTGTCAAAAAAGCGGTTAATGGTCGGGGAAAAGTGATCGCGGGGACGGGTTCTAATTCCACTTCCGAAGCGATCGAAGCGACCCAACAGGCTGCTAAACTGGGTTTGGATGGTTCTTTACAAGTGGTTCCCTACTACAATAAACCTCCCCAAGAGGGTTTATACGAGCATTTTTGCGCCATTGCCAAAGCTTGTCCCGATCTGCCAGTAATGCTTTATAATATACCTGGTCGCACGGGTCAAAATATGACCCCAGAAACGATTATTAAACTGGCAGCAGTTGATAATATTGTGGCGGTAAAAGAAGCTAGTGGTAATTTAGAACAAACCTGTAAGATTTACTGTCATACTCCTGAAAATTTCGCTATTTATTCCGGCGATGATTTTCTCACCTTACCCCTAATGACCTGTGGTGCGGTGGGAGTGGTCAGTGTTGCTAGTCATCTAGTGGGAGAAGAAATCCAAGGAATGATTCAAGCTTTCTTAACTGGAGATGCAGCCAAAGCGATCGAGATTAATTTGAAATTATTTCCCCTGTTTAAAGGTTTATTCTGTGCCACTAATCCAATTCCAATTAAAGCGGCCTTAAATCTAGTCGGTTGGGAAGTGGGGGGTCTAAGACTTCCTTTATGTTCCTTAAGTCCAGACTTAGAAGAAGGATTAGCAAAAATTATGCAAGAATTGGCCCTAATCTAGAAAAATACTAGAAAATTTGGATAACTAAACTAGGATTTTTTCGAGAAATAGGTTATAATGTTAATAGCTTAACTAGAAAAAAATATAGTTTAGAACTGCTAGAAAGTATTGATACTAAGTGAATTTAACTAGGTGTTATTTCCCTAGTTCGACTTATTCTAACTATTCATTTTTTGAGATTTCCCGTCCACAAAACCCACCTGAAAAATCACCATAACTTACCATCAAAGGATACCTAATGAGTCAAGATAAAACCCAAGCAAAACTAAAGATCATTCCCCTAGGAGGATTACACGAAATCGGCAAAAACACCTGTGTTTTTGAATACGATGATGAGATTATTCTCTTAGATGCTGGTTTAGCTTTTCCTTCCGATGATATGCACGGGGTCAATGTAGTGCTTCCCGATATGACTTATCTAAGAGAAAATCGCCATAAAATTAAGGGTATGATCGTCACCCACGGTCACGAAGATCATATCGGTGGTATTCCCTACCATCTCAAACAATTTGATGTACCAATTATCTACGGTCCGCGTCTAGCGATGGCTTTATTGCGGGATAAATTGGAAGAAGCAGGATTAGCAAATCGTACCAAATTAGAAACCGTTGCTCCTCGGCAAATGGTGCGTTTAGGTAAATCTTTCATGGTGGAATATATCCGCAATACCCACTCGATCGCCGACAGTTTTTGTGTAGCAATTCACACTCCTTTAGGGATAATTATTCACACAGGAGATTTTAAAATTGACCATACTCCCGTCGATGGCGAATTTTTTGATCTACAAAAAATTGCCGAACATGGCGAGAAAGGGGTGCTATGTTTATTGAGTGATTCCACTAACGCGGAAGTACCCGGTTATACTCCCTCGGAAGCTTCCGTTTATCCCGGTTTAGAGCGGGTTTTTAACCAAGCAACGGGACGGATTATGATTACTACCTTTGCTTCCTCGGTGCATCGGATTAATCTGGTGTTGAAATTGGCCCAGAAATTTAACCGGAAAGTGGTGGTAGTGGGTCGATCGATGTTAAATGTTATCGCTCATGCGCGTAATTTGGGGTATATTAAATGTCCCGATGATCTATTTGAACCCTTGAAAGCGATCCGCAATTTAGCTGATGAGAAAATCGTTATTTTAACTACAGGATCCCAAGGGGAACCTTTAGCGGCCATGACGCGGATTTCTAAGGGTGAACATCCTCATATTCGTGCGCGTCAGGGGGATACGATTGTCTTTTCCGCTAATCCGATTCCGGGTAATACGATCGCTGTGGTCAATACAATTGATCGCCTAATGATGCAGGGTGCTAACGTGGTTTACGGACGCGATAAGGGAATTCACGTTTCCGGCCATGGTTCCCAAGAAGACCATAAATTGATGTTATCTTTGACGCGGCCGAAGTTTTTTGTGCCAGTGCATGGAGAACACCGAATGCTGGTCAAACACGCTCAGATGGCCCAAAGTATGGGGATTCCCGCCGAAAATATGGTAATTGTCAAAAATGGTGACACGATCGAGTTAACTGGTGATCGCATTGGCCTCGGCGCACCAGTGCCTTCGGGAATCGAGTTAGTCGATCAAGCGGGTGTGGTCCACGAACACATTATGCAGGAAAGACAACAGTTAGCCGAAGATGGTGTGATTACGATCGCCGCCTTCGTTAACGCTGAGGGACAATTAAGCGCACCTCCAGAGATTAATTTGCGCGGTGTGGTGACAAAAGTGGAAATCCCGCTGCTGAATCAGTTAATTATTCGGGCGATCGAACGCTGTTTAAGCGATCGCAGTAGTGAATTTAAAACTGCGACGGGGGACCCAGATTGGGCCGGTTTGCGGGCCGAAATCGAGACGACTTTGCAACGTTTAATCAAACGGGAGTTAAAGAGTCAACCTCTAGTGATTTTCCTCCTGCAAGCGGCGGCAACGGAACCAGCGAACAATCGTACTTATCGCCGCCGCCGTCCCGCAGCTACCATGGCCTCCTAATATCAGTGATTCGTCAGGAGACAGGAGATAGGAGACAGGAGACAGGTTTTGGGGTTTTGGGGTTTTAGTTCAATTTCCCCACTTCCCCACCTCCCCAATTCATAATTCATACTTCCCACTCCCC
>NZ_JADEXY010000093.1 GCF_015206885.1 Microcystis aeruginosa LEGE 91341
GGACTAAGGGGGGATCGGCACCCCCCTTATCAAGGGGGGCAGGGGGGATCAAACCTAAAATCCATTTTTAATTTAATTATAACCAGCTACTTAGGAGACGCGAAATGACATGGAATCCTTATAACCTCGATCGGGCTGCCCAGGAATTGGTCTTAAAATACCGAGACAGCGAGAAAGTGTTAAATGAATCCCACAAAATGAGAACCACCGTCGCCTACGGTTTAGAGCGTTTTTGGGGTGAACACCTGAGATTGATCGACAAAAAAGACGCTACTGATCAACAAAAAGGACGATACTGGCGAGATGTCTGGCAGAAATTCGTCGATATCTTAGAAGATGCGGGATTACGGGTTCCCCGTGGCAAGATTAATCCTCAAGATAAACCGGAAGCTCAAACCAAAGCTATCCAAGCGATCGCCCGAGAGTTCTGGAATCAAGAAACTTTTCCCCTAGAAGATCAGAGAATCGCTCTCTACGTCCTCACCCAACTTTGTGATAGCTTGGTCTGGTGGACGCAACGATACAAAAAACCTAGCTCTAATCCCCAAAATCCGAACATCGAGGAGGAAGAATAAAATGCCAGACTGGTCAGATGTACCCCTCCTCTATCAAGCACAGATCGAGGGAAGATGTCAACTACAAAGACAAGAAAATAAACAAAAATCGCCAGCCTACGATTGGGTCGATCAATGGACTAAATTTTATCATTCCACTGACGATAGCGGGGGTAAATCCCCACAACCCGATAAAACTCCCAAATCGCAACAACGTCCGTCTCCTGTCAAAAAAAATAACCTTTCCGAACCACCGCAATTTAGCGGAGAAGCCAAGACGCGACCCTATACTATGACTTGGCGACTCGTCACCAATGGAGGTCAAGATGATGGCATTATCCGACCAGCTATCGGTGCGCGAGGCTATCCCTACTACCCCGGATCATCGATGAAAGGGGCTTTCCGTCGTGCCTGTACTACCGAACAAGCCCTAAAATATTGCGGCAAACCCTCCCAAGGCGATCAGGGTTCCGAACCCGGTATTCTGCGCTTTCTAGGAGGCTATCCTACGGATAATAACTGGACTAAAAACTTAGTCGATATCGCTCATCCCCAGCAGAAAAAACAAGTTATTCAAGACGAAAAAACTAACGCTAATGTACTCTTATCTTTTCACGAGGTAACTCTCAACTTCGGGATTTCCAGTACCATTCCCCTCGACGAACAAGAATGGCGAACGATCTGGCAAATTTGGGAGAAAGCGCTCGGCAATGGACTCGGTTCCAGAGTTAGCGCCGGATACGGTCGCTTTAAAGATGTACCCTCACCAGAAACCCTCTTACAAGTTCATCTCAAAGGACAGGGAATCGCCGCTACATTACTCGACAAAACTCCCGAATTCCGTCCCAATATGTTTAAAGCAGCCCTTCGAGGTCATACCCTACGTTTACTAGGAGGAATGACCGATGAAAAGACCGCTAAACATCTGACCCAAATCCTCTGGGGGGGTATCGACGGAGCGGCGATTCTGGGACAACTCGGCATCAGCTTCACTTATGAAGATGGTGATTTAAAATTTGACAAACATCGTTACACTCCTCCCGGTCAAAGAGAGCAAATTATGCCTCTATATAATCTAGAAAAGGGAATCTTACAAATTTCCTGTATGAATCCTTGCGCTTCCCCAGAAGAACGACAAGAACTCGCAGAATTAGCCAAGGCAATAGTGCAATTCTCTCTCTTACTCGGTGGATTCGGCAAATCATGGCGAAGAGCGGATCACTGGCAGTTTTTCCATCCCTATTTTAAAAAAGGCAATAAACCGATGATCGGGTGTCATTGGGAATTTATAGACTCTTCAAAATCTCTTTATCTTCCTATCACCGATTTACAACAAGATCTATCACGATTTATCGATCGCCTTCGGATACGATTCCAGAATTACGCCGCTAAACAAGGCTATACTATTCATCCCGATAATCCTGTACACTGTGATTGGCGAGAAGCTTGGTATCCTTACGATAATCAAGGTGGGGTGCAAGTCTGGGGAAGAATTGTCGAGGATCGGATTAAAGCGATCACGTGGTTTCATCAACCTTACGAGGGAACCCACACCCTGCGGAACTTACAAGGAAGCATCGGACGGGACTCGCAAACTGGAAGACTTTGGCATCGAATTTACCCTTATTATCACTTGAATTCTGAAGGTAAACTGAAACGACAGAAACCACCGATCGAACTATTGACTTTCTTTCCCGAACCAACCGAGGATAGCGCTCATTTTATCGCTTTTCTCAACGAGCGATCGGACTTTGTAAAAATTTGGTAATATTTGTCATATTTAAGTGGTTATAATTAAACAGAAGATAGATTTTGGGTTCGATCCCCCCTTAGTCCCCCCTTGATAAGGGGGGTGCTGATCCCCCCTTAGTCCCCCCTTGATAAGGGGGGTGCTGATCCCCCCTGAGTCCCCCCTTGATAAGGGGGGTGCCGATAGGCGGGGGGATCAGACAATACTTATTTATCGGGTAAAACCATGACTACTTGGATTATCACAACAGGAAACAGCGATATTCAATTAAATACCGATAACAATTGGATGAGAGGGGAGCGATTATTTGAGAAGGCTAAAAACAACGAACCTCTCTGTAATTGCCAGGGAGAAGGTGCAGATTTTGCCAATCTTAAACGAGAAAACGATACTAAGCGTTTTCCCGTTGCCGCTAGAGTTTTGGGATTAGTTTATAAAGATCATGAACATTGTTATTCAGATTTAGTATTCCCTTTGCTTGATGTTTTAATTCAAGCATTTCAAGATCAAGAATTTCCTGATCGAGTTTATATCATCCTAACCGATCAAGAAAAGCTTTTTAAAACATCGGACATCAAAAATTCTTCCTGTCCTTTCTGGCAAGATACCTGTACCTTAAAACCGCTTTTTGAATGGTACTTCCAGACCAAACTTAAGCTAAAACCAGATTTTATCACTTTACAGCCTTCTGTTAATAATAGAGGACTAGATCACTGGGATCAAGTGTTAACTCTTGTCACCGAAAAGTTAAAAAAAATACAGCAAGATGATGTTTTTTACATCAGTCATCAAGCTAGTACCCCCGCTATTTCCTCGGCTGTTCAATTTGTCAGTATTGGTTACTTCTCTAACGTCAAGTTCTTGATAGTTAATCGATATTATGAAGAAAATAAGATTATAACAATCCCCGAAATTATTCCGAGTTCTAGCTATTGGAAACAATTACAAATACAGAAGGCTAAAAAATTAATCACAGATGGTTTTCCGGGGTCGGCATTAGCATTATTAAAAGAGGTAGAATACAATAACTCAGAAAAAATTAAGGAGCTAGAAAGCTACATAGATCTTTTTAATATGAAAACCATAGATACTAGCGATGAATTCGAGCCGACACAAGCGATCAAGAGAGTTCGTAAAACCTTAGATTTAATCGAATATTTCTTGAAACAAGAAAACTATCTTCAAGCAATTATTCTATTATCTGCCGCTCAAGAAACGTTTTTAAAAGCTTCTATTTCACTCTATTTACAAAAACATATACCCGGAGGTTTTAAAGAATGGAATGAGAAAGGATTATCACTTAACTTAAAAGAAACAAAAATCCAGGAAGTGATTAAGCAACTTCAATCATCTAACCAGAGAAATTATAAATTTCAGAGTCTTCATGAACTTTTTCCTTTACTCAAAGAATTTAGGAAACCTAGAGATGATAATTATTGGCAATTATTAATTTGGTCATTCACAAGAGACAGAGAGCATGAATTTGATCGCCGTAACCAACTAATGCACAATTTACGGGGAGTAAAAAAAGAAGAAATGATTCTTTATCTCACCGATCCCGAGGAATTAAGAAAGTATCTTGAAGACAAGGTTAGCTATTGCAATTCTCAAAGGATTAATCTAGATCAAAGCGTAGATGAGGTTTATAGAAACGAGATTAAAGGTAAATTTATTTCTGCATTGGAAACCCTATGTGAATGGACGGAAAATGATTATATCCCTTTAGAGCATCATCTCGAAGAATTAGCCAAATCCCTATAAAAAATACGTTCCCCTAGTTTTTAGTTAAACTAGGGGATATTGATTACTTATTTTTCATCTTTTGGCTTGTTGTTGATGCAGATTTCGATCGATCCCCAGACCAGAACGTTTAGCGCAGGTGCGATCGCAGGGTGAGGTGCAACTACCGAGACTAGATTACAGACAACTAACGCGGAAACCTTAATGGCGGCGATTTTGGTGATTTTCATACTACGTCTCCATGCGTAGACAAAAATCAGGTCTTTTCGCAATGGATAATTGTAGTCATTTCTGCCACACCTCTAACTAGTATATAGCAAAGATCGGGGTGGTTAGGACAATCAATCGCTGAAACCCTTGACCGATAAGAGTTTGAAAATTGAAAGCGTCCTAAATAACCCATTTTTTGCCATAACACATCAGATCGCAATCTGTCTAAAAGAATTAGACTTTTGGCTTCAAATAAACAAGTCGGTTAGTCCAATCCTGCTTTCCTTGCAGTTCCCACAAGGCTAAAAGCGAACGGATCAAAAGACCGAAATTGCTAGGGGGAATAGACTGATAATCGATAAAAATAACGCCGCCATGACTTTTCCAAGCTTCTCCCCATTCCCACAAAAGCGGGGGAATACTGTTCTGGTCGTAGGTTACTAGAGTTAATCGGGCTTCAGCCGCCTAAAAAACACAGAGCAAGCATTTTGATCTGTATTTTCTCAACCAGTCAAATCAAGCAAGAATCCTAATAATAATTACCGACTTTGCGATGGTGAACGGCCGTTAAACTATCAGGTTTAGAAACGCGACCATCGGTGACTTTATTGTAAACAATCCAGTGGTCAGCACATTCCATGCGACTAACTACCTCACATTCTAAATAAGCGAGAGCATCGGCTAAAATTGGGGAACCATTATTAGCGGTGCGAGTATTGACTCCTGCAAAACGATCTTCCCCTGGTCCGAAACGTTTTAAAAAGTGTTTCATCAGGGTTTGATAATTGCCTTCTTCCAGAATATTTAAAATGAATTGATCCCCCACTTGCATTAAAGACTCGATCGCCCGATCTTTGGCCACAGCAACGGTAAAACCGGGAGGATCAAAACTTGCTTGCGTCACCCAAGAAGCGACCATTGCTCCACTTCTGTCTCCTTTCTTGGTGGTAATAATATATAAACCACCGCTAATCCGTCCGATGGCTTTATCAAGGTCAGTATCGAGGGATTTTCTTTGTTTAACTTTTACCTCTTGGGTTAATAGTTGTCCCATGTCTGTACCCGCTTCTTCACAGCGTTGATAGAGACTCTCGTTAGGAGTTTCTGTGCTACGAATGGGATCAAAAGCTTTGGTTAAACCAACTTCACGAAACTTATTAAATAGAGGTAAAATTGATTCATCATCACCCCCTTGAGATTCAAACATTCCGATATATTGTTTGGGGTTAACCGAGGCGAGAATTGTGCCTAAATTACCTGTAATTTCTTGGGCATTAATCCCAGAAACGGGGGGAGTACCGATGACGATTCCCACCGCAGAAGAAGCTAATTCTTTTACCTCTTGGGGATCGGCGGATTTCAGGTCTAAAGTTTCTACAGCCACACCAGTTTTAGTAATACCTTTGGCAATCGATTGACAGAGGCGATCGCTATAACCATAATCGGAAATATAGAAAACAGCGACGGTTTTTTCTGCCTTAGTTTGTGCCTGACTCCAATCACGATAATGGGTCAATAATTCAGTAACATTATGTTTTAATACTGGTCCATGACCATTAGCCACGAGATTAATATTACCCAGGGGTTCCATCCGTTTCATCGCCGCTAGTACGGAACGAGCATTAGGAGCCATTAAACATTCATAATAGAAGCGATAATCTGGTTCAATAGCACTTAATTGCTCATCGTAAAGATCATCGGAACAATAGTGCATTCCAAAAGCATCACAGGTAAATAAAATTCCCGAACCGTGATCGTAGGTAAAAATAGTATCGGGCCAGTGTAAATTAGGAGCATTAACAAATTCAAGAATGTGACCATTACCTAGGTCTAACTGATCGCCATTTTTGACCAGTTGACGTTGAAAGGGATGATGAACTAAATTCTCTAAAAACTGAATTGCTACCTTCGACCCAACGACGGTAATATTGGGAGCGAGTTCCAATATATCTCTGACTAAACCACTGTGATCAGGTTCGGTATGACTGATAATTAAATAATCGATTTCTTGGGGGTTAATTAATCCGTTGAGACTATCAAAATATAGTTGACGGAATTTTTCGTGAGAGGTATCCACAAGGGCGATTTTTTCCCCACGAATCAGATAGGAGTTATAAGTCGTACCGTTTTGTAATCCGAATTCAATATCGAAGCGATCGCGATCCCAATCGAGGGAACGAATAGCGGTGGTGTCTGCGGTGAGATTGGCCACCTGCACGGTGAGACGTTTTGTTTTGACTGGTGTAGCAACCATCGAACCCCTCCTTATTGTTAAGTTTTTTATACTTTGTCTCTATTGTGCCACGAGAAAATAGGTATCGAGATTTATTTTCCCATAATTACTGATAACAGCTATCTTAATGGTCAGGTCGGAGTCGATCATCGATTTGATCAGAAACGCTCTCTAGGGATCTGTAGGAGGAAATGGGTGTTATACATTCCAGTCAAGGTGAACTACTTCCTCTGTCACGGGGGATTGCCTCAGAACCGACTTACACCCAGTTTTTGGTCTTACATCTCCGACCTAGGCAATATCCCCAGTTCCTATTTGGTATAAAGTATCGTCAGGTGGACATTACCCACCCTACTATTATTTATTGAATTTTAACATTTAATTTATAGGTGGCATTGCCGCGAGTTCCCCCTACAATTATTTCATAATTTCCAGTAGCAGGTAATTTTAAACTAGATTGGGTAGCCTCTGTTTTCAAAATTTGCCCATTCGGTGCAATCACATCAAATACGGCATTATTTTCTAACGAGGTAATTTTAACATCCATTCTCTGTCCTTGATTTGCTCTTAAGAGATAAATATTTCGACTCCCTCGCACAACCGATTGATTAACGGTGGCACTATTAGTTCCGGGTGCAAACTGGATTTGAGCAACTAAACAAGGTTGTCTTTGATAAACCACTCGTCCCGTATTCAAAAAATCTGAAGTTAACCTCCAGATTTCTTGAGTTTTTTGGTTGTCTAACTCAATTATTGTCCTGATATTTAAGTTTAACTGATTTCCCTTTTTTGTTCCTTGTAAGGTTTGAGTATAAGAACTATAATAAGCTTCTTGTTGATTATGAATCGTAGCTTCTACCCTACCTGTGACTTGGTTTCCCTGAATATAAATCCTCGCCGTAGAATCCAGATCATTATTAGCAACCGAAAAACAATAACCTTGAATCGAAGAGCCACTGGGAGCTTGAACAACTTGTAGGGGGGAATGATTGGCCATCCCCGGGGTAACATTCAGTAAACTGGCAAAAATGACTACACATTCTAATAATTTTATCATCATCAGGGCCATTCAAAATTTTCACTAATGGTAAACTAATTATCGCCCCAGCCGCCATACCTGCAATTCCCCGTTGATAAAAAGCCATAACCTCTAATGAAACCGAGCAAAAATGAGGGGGAAGCAGAAGAAGTAAAAAGACGGCTACATAATCTAATAATGGTAAAAACGGCTAACTATGCAGCCCGTTGGCTGTATCGTCCTCTCAAGGAGAAACTAAGATAAACTAAACCCCCAGATCAATAAAAACCCCTAAGCTGTACTAAATTTAAACTGCCTATGGAAATTTTTAGTACAAATGCTCAAACTTTCTCTCCTTTCTCCCTTGCAGTCTTAACGAGCAATTCAGATGGTCAACAGCTTATGAGGATTTGCTAGAGATTTTTACTGATCAGAGAAAGGTTTAAACTTGTCGTAAAGTGAAAGAGAGAACTATTTTGGTTATCTAGATCACCGACGGTCAAAATTCCCTTAACTGAATCGGGGATGCGCGGAGATTGTAACAAAAATTATCGATTTCTTGACAAAAAACACCGATCATGCTATCAACCGAACCTAAAATCAGCAATTCCGGACAAAAATATTTAGCCTATCAAGATTGTCTATCCCCGAATCAAACCCTGTTACCCCTGACAGCCAAGGTTAATAACCGCGATTGTCTAGAAATCGGTGGTTGCGATGTGACCACCCTAGTGGAACGTTTCGGTTCACCCTTGTATATTGTCGATGAAGTCACCCTCCGCACTGCCTGTCGTCAATATCTGCAAGGTTTTCAGACACATTATCCCGGAGAATCTAGGGTAATTTATGCCTCGAAAGCGTGGAATTGCCTGGCCGTATCGGCCGTGGTCGCCAGTGAAGGATTAGGTTTTGATGTGGTGTCGGCCGGAGAAATTCACACGGTGTTAACCGCTTTAGACCAGATCAATAAAACTGATGTGCCGATATACTTTCATGGTAATAACAAATCGATCGCCGAGTTAGAATACGCGATCGAGCATAACTGCATTATTATCGTTGATAACTGGCTAGAACTAGAAAATCTGGTTAAATTAGGCGAAAATCGTCCTGATACCCCTATTCCGATCCTATTGCGCTTAACCCCCGGTATCGAGTGCCACACCCACGAATATATTCGCACGGGTCACTTAGACAGTAAATTTGGTTTTGACCCCCATCAAATCGAAGCAGTATTTGACTATGTTTTAGCTCATCCGGTGCTGAATTGTCTGGGTTTACACGCTCACATCGGTTCCCAGATTTTTGAACGTCAACCCCACCAAGACTTAGCCGCTGTCTTAGCAGACTGGTTTAAATTAGGTTTAGAACGAGGTTTACCCCTAGAGCAATTAAACGTCGGTGGTGGTTTAGGAATTCGCTACCTCGAAAGTGATGACCCCCCAAGCATCGAGGAATGGGTGCAAGCGGTGTCCTTAGCAGTGGCCAAAGCTTGTCAGGAAAGAGGTATCGCTTATCCCCTGCTCATTGCCGAACCGGGACGCTCTCTGATTGCCACCGCTTGCGTAACGGCCTATACAGTGGGTAATCGCAAAGAAATCCCCGAAATCCGCACCTATATCGCCGTCGATGGCGGAATGTCCGATAATCCCCGACCGATTACCTATCAATCGGTTTACCGGGCCGTGGTCGCCAATAAAATGAGTCAAGAATGTCAGGAAGTGGTGACAATAGCTGGAAAACATTGTGAATCTGGCGATATTCTAATTAAGGATATTGCGCTACCGAAAACCAACCCGGGGGATATTTTAGTGGTTTTAGCCACGGGAGCCTATAACTACAGTATGGCTTCTAATTACAACCGCTTACCCCGTCCGGCGGCGGTAATTGTCCAAAATGGAGAAGCTAATCTGATCCTCGAACGGGAAAATCTGGCGGATTTGCTGCGTCAAGACCGCTTACCCACTCGACTCTCCTTAATATAAACCTCATCGCTATTGTCCCCCCATGTCGGGTTTTTTTCTGGACCCTCGCCGGTTATTGTCCTGGATTCTCAGCCATGGTCTGTCAGTCCTAGACTTTGGGTTAGTTCTCCTCCTTACCTATATGCTGCTGCTAATTATCGGCGAGCGGCGTACCTTTTGGATGGTGCGAGGACTAATCTACTTAATGCTGGCCTCGGTGATTAGCGATGCTCTAGGATTGCGCTTGCTGGGGTTAGTCCTAGAAAAATTGATTTTGGGGGCAGCAGTGGCGATCGCTGTGATTTTTCAGTCGGAATTCCGCCGTTTTTTAGAATTATTGGGCAAAGGTCAAGTGTGGGAATTATTTAAGAAAAGTTCCCCCACTCCCAAGACCGATAATGTCATTGATGAGTTAGTGGATGCGGTGAAGGATCTATCTCAAAATCGCACCGGTGCGCTGATGGTATTAGAAACCAGTGGCAATCTCGACACCAAGGTGTTTGTCAATCCAGGGGTGATGCTAAATGGCCAAGTATCTAAGGAATTAATTCAAACTATTTTTCAAACTAAAACTTTACTGCACGATGGAGCCGTATTTATTCGGGGTGATCGAGTGGTGGCCGCTGGTGTTATTCTACCCCTATCAGAGCGCAGTACCTCTAGGCAATTAGGCACCCGTCATCGGGCAGCCATGGGCATTACCGAAAGGCTAGATAATTGTATCTGTATTGTGGTTTCTGAGGAAACCGGCTCGATTTCCCTCGCGTCCGGGGGTAATTTGGATCGGCCTTTAACCAGTAGTAAACTAAAAGAGCTTCTCGAAGCGAAGTTTTCTCCGTCGGGAGAGGGGGAAGTGGTCGCACCCAGTTGGGGACGTTTAGGGCGTACAATTGGCTTAAAAGGTCGTCTAATCTTAGAAAAATTCTCCCGTTCGCCCAGGGTAACCCCCAAAGATAGAAAATGACTGTTAAACCGAGCTTATCACCAGAATTACCTACGGATTTAGATAAAAACCGTTTGCCTCAGCACGTCGCAGTGATTATGGATGGGAACGGTCGTTGGGCGAAAAATCGTGGTTTACCCCGGATTATGGGCCATCAACGGGGAGTAGATGCACTCAAGGACTTGCTGCGCTGTTGTCGTGACTGGGGGATTCCCGCTTTAACTGCTTATGCTTTTTCGACGGAAAATTGGGGTCGTCCCCTCGAGGAAGTGGAGTTTTTAATGACTCTATTCGAACGGGTTTTGCGGCGGGAATTGGAAGAAATGATGCAGGAAAATGTCATAATTCGCTTTATTGGTAATTTATCGGCCCTGCCAGAGTCTTTAAGACGGGAAATTGCTAAATCTCAAGCAGAAACTAGCAAAAATTCCGGTATTCAATTTACGGTGGCTACTAATTATGGTGGCCGAGAGGAAATCGTGCAAGCTTGTCAGGCGATCGCTCGTCAGGTGCAACAGGGTTTAGTCTCCCCAGAAGCGATCGATGAATCTCTCTTTGAACAGTATCTTTATACTGCTGGGATTCCTAACCCGGATCTGTTAATTCGCAGTAGTGGGGAAATGCGAATTAGTAATTTTTTACTATGGCAAATGGCCTACGCAGAAATCTACGTTACTGACACCCTCTGGCCCGATTTCGATCGAGTGCAATTTCACCACGCTTTAAAAGATTATCAGGGTCGTCATCGTCGTTTTGGCAAATTATAAGGGCTGCAGCGCAAATTTAGCGAAATAGCCACTGTGGGGCAGTTAAAGGACAATTTTTGATTTTTCACTTTTTATCTTAAACTCCCTGGGGCAACGGTTAATACTCAATCCGTTAAGTATAGGTTACATATCAGGATAGGCAAAAGGCAAGAGGCAAGAGGCAAAAGGGGGAATAGATAATCAGTTTTTAATAACTGGATTTAGGATAAACCGCGAGGGGAGGCAGTTTGTGATCCTCTCGATTTCCCCAATACGGTAATCCGTAAATCGGCCAGAGCTAGACTTTTTCCCCGACTAAAATAAAATGGGGGGGAGAATAACTATCGACGATAAGCAGTTTTAAGATTATGGGATTCTTTGACTCAGAAGTGGTTCAACAGGAAGCTAGACAGCTATTTGAGGATTACCAGTCTCTCACACAACTGGGCAGCGAGTACGGGAAATTCGATCGAGAGGGTAAAATCATCTTTATCGATAGGATGGAGGAGTTAATGGAACGCTACAAGATATTTATGAAGCGTTTCGAGTTATCTGAGGATTTTTCCGCCCAAATGACCGTAGAACAGCTAAAAACCCAATTAGGTCAATTTGGGATGACTCCGCAAATGATGTTCGACCAAATGGAGCAAACCCTTGAGCGGATGAAGGCGGAAATTCGCTAAAATTGCCGATATTTATCGGGTATTGGCTGTCTTTTGCCCGATAATGCTCTCTCGCTGTTTACTGCTCGGAAAATTGGGGTTTCTGCGGGTTTTCGAGAACGATGATCTAATAATTTTAACTAGGTTAGCTGATGAACTCTAGGCCAGATTCACAAGAAAATATTGAGTCACCTCAGTATAGTGAAAAAACTAACCGCATTCAGGCAATTAGTCAACTGATTAAGGCGATAACCCCGTTAATTTGGGCTATAGTTGTTCTAGTGGTTATCGTGCCTCTTTTAGGGAAAATTTGGCTAGGAACAACCAGCAATGAACCGTTAAAAACGAAGGTTGCTACCGAAACTAACCTAGAGATTCCCATCACTATACCCCAAAAATCTAACAGTAAAATCGATCGAGAAATTAGCCAAGCTTTACAGACAGCGAGAGCCAATTCTCAAAGCTTTGCTTTAGGAGAAATTGAGGGATGGGTGGAGGAGTTGATGACAAGAGTAGATCAGGGTTTTTTGCCTTGGTATTTTAACTATTTCAATCAAAAACAATTTGAGGGTAAGGCCTTTTTAAGCGGATTATACTCCTCGATCGCTCACTGGGTCAATACAGATAATCCACCCCCGGAACAGGTGGTGGCAGAAAATTTGACCAAAACTATTCAAACCGAGTTTACTAAACGGGTAATTCGTCCCCAAGAGGCCCAATTGCGTCTAGAGAGAATTACCAGGGATGCCGTTAATTTATATGTCAATAATTTAAGCAATGAATTAGAGAATATTCAGGCCAGTTATCAAATTCCCCAAGGCAAATGGGATCGTTATCTTAGCGATATAGCCATAACAATTCAAGATACCGAGGGCAATATTTCTAACACATCAATTAAACTTTTAGTCGGTGGTGCCACTGCTTTGGGAGTTAAATCTCTTATCCCAGTGATGAAAGTGGGCAGCACAGTTTATTTGTCCCTAGCGGGAAAAACCGGGGCGAAAATTGCCACTAAAACCGGTGGAGCAGTAGCGAGTAGTTTTGGGGCAGAATTAATCGATCCAATCGTGGGAATTGGTTTGATAGTTTGGGATTTATGGGACTATCAGCACACGGTAAACATTGAAAAACCGATTCTGCGGGATGCCATTTTTAATTATTTACAAGAAGTCAAATATGATCTAGTCAATAATCATCAAGGTAGCGTCCTTTCCTCTATTTATCAAATTGAAGCCAGTGTCAATAAATCCCTAGGCCGAACCTAAATAAAATCATCTAAGTAGGTAGGCGTTAAAAGTTATCAGACACCCCCCTTATCAAGGGGGGCAGGGGGGATCGGCACCCCCCTTATCAAGGGGGGATCGAACCTAAAATCCATTTTTAATTTAATTATAACCAGCTACTTAATTCTAACTGCGCCATCGTAAAATTTGTGCTTTAATGGGGTTGACAAAATCCCGTTTTTCTGCTTGAGACTTTTCGTATTCCTGCTTAAGGCGATAATACCATTTAGCTTGGGTATCGGCATCATCAATTAACATCAAAGCTGGATGATAACTAAGTCCCTCCTGTTGTTTAATCACCACATCGCGATCCTGTTTGAGGAATTGTAGGGTTAAATAACGCAAAAGAGGGGTTAAAAATGCCAACCAAGGAATCGTATAGTATAAACTTTGATGGACTTCGCAGTGATTTTCATCGATGGGAGTAATTGCCGTAAAAGCACAGGCCAAATAGCGATCGCCTCGTAGTATTTCTGTACGCACCGAGGGCAATTCAAAAACGATTTCAATCGATACCTTATTACCCAAAATTTTATAGGGTTTCGCACTGACGGGCATATCATAGGGAGCAAGACGAAAACCGAGGGGAACAGGTTCGTATTGTTTTTCCTTGACCCGAAATTTGCGCGGACCGCTGCGCCACCACCAAGAAGTATGAACGTAGGGACCGTGGGCCGGATCCATCAATCCCACCACTGCATGGTCAATATTGCAGTCAAAAGTGATAGTTTCGGCTATTTTGGGGGTAAGTTTGCCAAAATCGGCAATAGTCGGCACAGGAGGCAGATTTTCTTGATTAATTTCTCTTTTTGAGTCTGCCGGAATAAACACCCAGATATGACCTTGTATTTCACGACAGGGATAACTGGTGACACAAATTCTGCTAATATCAAGGCGATCTTGTTCGGTTAATGAGGGAATCTCAGAACAAACGCCATCGCTAGTATTAAATTTCCAGCCATGATAGCAACAGTACACCCCATCCCCTTCAATCCAACCATGGTGCAGCGGAATGCCACGATGGGGGCAAATATCCCGCAATGCGAACACTTCTCCATCCTCTCTCCTACCGACAACAATCGGTTCACCTAGCATTTTTTTGGCCATTAGCTGACCGGGTTTAAGTTTATTTGCCGGTGTGGCCACATACCAAAAGTCGCGCAGTAAGCTAGTCATAGGGTTTGTCTGGAGAGCTTCGATCGTTCATCCTATCATCAGAGATGAAGATTATGACCAAGACTAGGACAGATAATTTATGGACGTAACTGGATTCGAACCAGTGACCCCATCGATGTCAACGATGTACTCTAACCAACTGAGCTATACGTCCGCACGAATTGTTATCATAACACGATTGCTTCTAATTAGGCAAGCCCCTAGGCAGTAAATTGATAGCCAATTAACTTATAAATTAACTTGGCAGTGGTAAATTCCGAGACCACCGAATCACTAATCGGGGCCAATTCCATCACATCACAGCCAATCACTTGATGAGTTTGGAAAAGACGACGGAGAAAGCCTAGGGTTTGATGCCAACTTAACCCCCCCGGTTCAGGTGTTCCCACCCCCGGAATTAAAGCGGGATCAATGCCATCCACGTCTATGGTTAAAAATACCTTCTCGGTGGTAATTTTGGCGATCGCTTTTTCGATCCAATCGGGATCCCCGGCGATATCTCGATCCCAAATCACGGGAATCTGCTGTTTAGCGATTAATTCCGCTTCTTCTCGACAAATAGCCCGAATTCCCACGGGTAAGGTCGGTAAACCCATTTCTAACACCCGACGCATCACGCAGGCGTGGTTATGGTGGGAGCCTTCGTACTCAAAACGCATATCGCCATGGGCATCAATTTGAACCACCGTAAAGGGTTCCGATAAAGCCTGTCGATAAGCTTGTACTACTCCCGTAGTGATAGCGTGTTCACCCCCGATGGCGACGACAAATTTATTATCGGCAATTAAACGAGAAACTGTAGCTGTGGTGACGGCTAACATCTCCTCGGCGGACAATTGCGGTTGCTGACGGGTATCGGCGATTGCATCATGGGTATAGATGCCCACTTCTAAACAGGTTTCCCTCTTAAGTTCCTCATCATAAGCTTCCAATTGTTGGGAAGCGGTAATCACCGCCGCCGGTCCAGTTTCACAACCCTTGCGATAGGTGGTGGTGGCCTCGTAGGGAATCGGCAGGATTACGGCCTTAGCTGTGGCGTAAGATGCGATCGCTTCACTCCCTAAAAACTGTTCGCTACCGGTGGCGCAAGACAATAACATGGGCAAATCACAGAAAATTTTAGTCTAATCTTCTATTATAAATATTTTGACTATTTTTGTCTATTACAGCCTTTCTTATCAACCTGAACTGACTCCAAACATATCTACTACAATAGCCGACACCCCTGATCCATCAATGGATACATCCCTTAACTTTTCTTGGTGTACCCGTGTTTATTGTAATATTTCTCAATGGACAGGGAGGGAGCATATTTGCTAAAACCGAGTTAGATTTATTGGGGGTTTCCTTGATTTCTACCGGGTAAGGGGGCATCAGAAATTCTCTTAATCCCTCCCAAAGCACAGGTTATCGCCTTTTGTCAAGGGGGAATTTCGGATCTTAATTGAAAATATAAGTAGAGATTAGCGATCGCTAAATTGGAAGCCATGAGTAAATTTACTTTATACTATGACTGCGATGGTAGTTTAAAAACTCTTGAACTGCCTTTAATCCGGCTCTTCGTTACTTGTTATGGTTCGATAGGGGGGCATAAATAGACTAAATCCTTATCTGGCAAGAGACTTAATTGATTAGTTCGCTCTAGATCAAAAATAATTGACAAAAATCGCTAAATGCCTTTCTCTATAAGGGTTCCATCTCTTATAACCTCCGTTCATTGCATAACACAAACCGAAGAGCCTTTAATCCTTGTCAATTCTCTCTGCATAGCTTCAAATACTTGACATTTTTAGTATATTTGAATTACTCATTAGGGATAACTATCTGACATTAAACAGGAATCTTGACTCTTCTGGTTTCTGTGTGGAAACGAGGTCTATACTGATAGTCTATGCCGCCAAATAGTCCTAAAAGTCTTGCCTGATAAGTATTTCACGATTTCATAAGCAAAAATTATCACACAAAGTCGAGAAGCTCCGAATCTTCTTTACATTATGTTATTGAAGGGTTTCATTTGGGAATGATATAATTGCACGGAGAGATTACAAGTCACTCTATAAAATCCTCAAAAGCGGGAATGGGCTAATTCTGAGTCTCAGCATATCATCATGGAAGAAACAGTTCACGACAATTTTTTCAAAAAATTTACTGTGGTAACAGCTACTAGATCTGCGGCAGATTATCTCCCGGAGTCATCGGGTGTTTACGCTTTCTATCATGCGTTTGATTTTTCTGAGCATGATTTGTGTGGTAATATCAAGACTCGCTTGCAAAATACAGTGTTTAAAACAAAATTTTCTGAGAATAATGATAGAAGCAAATTTACCATAGATATCTGTGGAGAGCCAGTTAGTTTATCTCAGAATATGGAATATTTTCTTCAAGAAATTTCTCAACCAAAGGAGCGAAGAATTCTGAAAGAGTTTCTAATTTCATGTAGCATTTTACAGCATCCAGAATATATTGGCACGGCAAACAATTTAAGAATGAGATTTCTTCAACACTTGGAAAGAGAGGATGGGTTTTTATCAAAACATGGAAATTCAAGATCGAATAACGAATTTTTGTTTATTTCCTTTCCTTGTCCGAAAAATATTTCTAGACAATTGGAAAGCTTATTAATTCAATTATGTCAACCCAGATTCAATCTTCAAAGGAGTTAAAATATGGAACTAGATAATCAGTCTCCAGAAACTATCGAATATAAAGCAATCACTGGTAAGTTTGGTGAAGTTAGATACTTTATAACAACCTTAGAACAAAGTGATGCAGTAGAAAACATTCGATTTGCTGATGAGATACAAGGCAGCTGGAGCTTCTCCGAAAGAGTCCAGAGAAAACTCGATGAAAAAAGAGCGGAAACAGAAATATTTTCCTACTTAGCTCAAGGGGGAATTAGGTTTTTTAATTCAATTGTAGTCGTCCTTTTGCCAAACTCAAATGAGCAAAGAGAGTTCTGGGATTTTTCTACAGTTAGTAGTCAAGGTAAAACTGTAGAAAAATGGGTTAATTTAAAACTGTACAAAAACGTTGCTAGAATTGTCATTGATGGACAACATAGATTACTTTCTCTAAAAAGATACTGGAATGCTCATACAGGCAAAGAACCATTAGATTCTCAACAGTTAAAAGATAACTTTAATTGCTCTGAAACCTTTGATATACCAGTTGTTTACTTAGTATTTAGAGAACTTGGAAGGGTAGGCTATAGCAATGCAAGCGAAACTATTAGAGCAGAAGTGTTGAACGTTGAGAAAAGTCAGACAAAAAATGCTATTATAGATAGAATCTAGACAACTTATTCACCTCACAATAGGTAGTTTGCCCTGATGACGAATTTCTCAAAACTCATAAAAGAGCT
>NZ_JADEXY010000094.1 GCF_015206885.1 Microcystis aeruginosa LEGE 91341
ATCATCAAGATATAGGAATCGGAGACGGCGTTTTGGTCTGAGATTTAATTTAATCGCTGGCATTTACAACTATGAACTTGCTTTAGGCTATCATCAAGTAGCTGAATAAGACTTTTGCAGGAGGTCTATTCAACCCTTAAACGGGCGATCGATCCTGTATTTCAGCTAATTTAGATAGGGTTTGCGGCAAAAAGTTTGTTGGTGGGGTTAGGAGTCAGGAGTCAGGAGTCAGTAGCCGGTCGTTTCAGGCTTTGTTGCCCTCTCTTTTGTACTAATTTATGTACTGCAAGGAGGATAATGCAAGGTTTTTGATGGTCTCAATCCGATTTTCGCAGCATGAACATTGGATTTTAACAGGTCAAAAGCCTTATTTTAAAAGGGTTTTACCATTATTCAGCAGACCCTAGATAATTTTATTAACTTTTAGGCCAAAAATCGTAAATAAATCAGGAATACGCTCAATAACTAAAGCTTCAGTGGCTGTCCAGTCACTTTCCTTCGTGGCTAAAACCCCAAGAACACTCAGAGGAACCTGTAAAAATAGATGACTTAAGAGGAGAGCGATCGCCGCAATGACTAAACCTAAAAGCCGCCATTGGGGGAGATAGGCGGCCACGGCAGCCGCTAGAGGGGCAAAATTATAGATCGGCCAAGCGATGAGAATTAGGAGGACGACTCCCAAAAGAGTAAGAAGACGATGGCGAGGACGTTGAAAAAGAGAGAGAATTTTTAACTGTTCGGGGGTGAGTTGACTAGGTTTCAGGGCAACCAACAAAAGACTAAAGATATCAAAAGGTTTTGTCCACTGCATCCAAAAGACTGGAATAATAGCGATCGCTCCCAGGAATAACCATTCTAGCCAAAGAAAAGGCAAGGGATCGCCCACAGCTAAACCAATCCAAGCGATTTGTAAAAAGATTGGCAAAGCCGCTAACCCTGCCAAATGAATCCACAAAAAAGGTTCTGATTTCATAGAGGGAATTATAAATTATGAATTATGAATTATGAATTATGAATTATGAATTATGAATTATGAATTATGACTGATAAGTACCTAAGCAAAATTAATTACACATATCTAACCCCGCTCTTGCCTCTTGCCTCTTGCCTCTTGCCTATCTTCACTAGGAAATTAATTTTGCACGACTACTTAACTGATAACTGATAACTGATAACTGATAACTGATAGCTGACTCCCTGACGCTGACCGTCTAATTAGCTGGATAAAGTGCGACGTTTCATGACCATTTCGTAGGCTTCGATAATATCGCCTTCTTTCCAGTCATTGAATTTAGAAACACCGACACCGCACTCGAAACCGGTGGCCACTTCCCGGGCATCTTCCTTCATCCGTTTGAGGGAATCAAGAACCCCCTGATAAACAATTTCCTTGCCGCGACGCACGCGCAGGAAGCGATTCCGCACCAGTTTACCTGATTGGACATAACAACCCGCCACGGCCCCACGACCGACGGTGAAGACGGCCCGCACTTCGGCAAAACCGAGGTGTTCTTCCACTTCTTCGGGGTCGAGAAGACCTTCCATCGCCCCTTGAATATCATCGAGAAGCTTGTAGATGATATTGTAATCGCGGATATCGACCCCTTCCCGATCGGCGGATGCGCGCGCACCACTGGCAAGGGTGGTATTAAAGCCCACCACCACCGCACCACTAGCGGCGGCCAGATCCACATCGGTTTCGGTGATTTCCCCCGGAGAGGCGAGGAGAACCCGAATCTGCACTTCGTTTTGGGGTAACTGTTTGAGCGCTCCGAGGATGGCCTCAACGGAACCTTGCACATCTGCCTTGAGGATGAGATTAAGTTCCTTGAGTTGTCCTTCTTGAGCTTGGATAGAAAGGGTGCTAAGGCTAACGCGACGGGAGGAGAGGGCTTGTTGTAAACGGGTGTTGCGTTGTTCGATCGCCCGTTGATCAGCGATCGAGCGGGCCTCTTTCTCACTTTCATAGACATCGAATTCATCGCCAGCGGCCGGGACATCACTAAGACCGAGGATTTCCACGGCGAAGGAGGGGGTGGCTGCTTCGACTTTTTGACCGCGATCATCGATCATCGCCCGAATTTTGCCGAAAACAGAACCAGCGACGATGCTATCACCGACGCGGAGAGTACCATTCTGGACGAGCAGGGTAGCCACGGGACCTTTGGTGCGATCGAGGTTAGCTTCGATCACGGTTCCCTTAGCCAAGCGATCGGGGTTAGCGACCAATTCCTCCACTTCTGCCACCAAGAGGATCATTTCCAGCAGATTATCGAGATTTTCCCCCCGCAGGGCGCTAACGGGAACCATAATCGTCTCACCGCCCCAATCTTCGGCCACCAGTCCCTGTTCGGTCAATTCCTGTTTAATTCGGTCTGGGTTAGCAGAAGGTTTATCGACTTTGTTAATCGCCACCACGATGGGGACTTCGGCGGCCCTGGCGTGACTGATTGCCTCTTTCGTTTGGGGTTGTACGCCATCATCGGCGGCTACCACCAGCACCGCTATATCGGTGACTCTCGCCCCACGGGCGCGCATAGCAGTAAAAGCTTCGTGACCGGGGGTATCCAAAAAGACAATCTGTTCTGGTTTGCCGTTATGTTCCACATCGACGTGGTAAGCACCGATGTGCTGGGTGATGCCGCCGGCTTCCCCCTGGGCGACTTTGGTTTTGCGGATCGAGTCGAGGAGGGTGGTTTTACCGTGGTCAACGTGACCCATAATGGTGACGACGGGGGGACGACGCTGGAGACTTTCCCAGTCGGAGACATCGATCATCTCCGTGGTTTTGATTGCCGCTGACTGGGTGCTGGGGGTTTCCACGGTCATCTCGAAGTCCCTGGCGATCATTTCGATCGTGTCCACGTCGAGAGTTTGGGTGATATTAACCGCCATCCCTTTAAAAAATAGGGTTCTGATGATCTCGGTTTCGGGGACTTTCATCAATTCCGAGAGGTCGCGCACGGTGAGACTGCCGGTGATGACGATGCTTTCTGGGCGTTTTTCCTCTTGGGGTTCTTGACGCTCGCTTTTCGGGCTGCCGGTGTGGGCGGTTGGTTTACTAGGCCGCTTAACTTTGACTGCTGTGGGGGTGCTAGGGGTGGCGGCTTTAGCGCTGGGCGGTTTGGGGGGACGAGCGGTGGAAAGGGTAAAACTGGGGCTATTGATTAACCCGGATAGTTCCGATTCTAGATCATCATCATCTTCAAAGAGAGCCTGGGTGCGGCGTTTGTTTTTGCCAGCAGTTTTAGCGGTTTTGGCCGCTTTTTTCTCTTCTTCTTCCTCTTCTTCCCAGCTAGATTTTTTGGCCATGCGAAGGGGCATGGTCGGTCGTTTGAGTTTTTTGGGCCCGTCTGCTCCGAGCAATCCGGTATCTGTATCGATTTCTGTACCATCAACACCGGATTTCTTGGTGGTGTCGGTTTCTTCCTCGCCGGTAGCCGAGATTTTAGCGGGCATACCAGGGCGAACCGGGCGCTTCAATTCCACCGTCTCCCGCACTTCTCTAGTTGGTTCCGCCAGTTTCGGGCTTTTTCCGTCGGGTTTGCGGTTTAGGGTCGGTTTTTCAGGTTTAGCCAAGCCAGTCCTGCCCTCAGGACTAGGGGCGTTTTCGCTCTCACTGCGCTCGCGTTTTTCTCCCCCCCTTCGA
Organism: Microcystis aeruginosa LEGE 91341; assembly: GCF_015206885.1. Lineage (GTDB taxonomy): Bacteria > Cyanobacteriota > Cyanobacteriia > Cyanobacteriales > Microcystaceae > Microcystis > Microcystis aeruginosa_H. Next base: position 3,650 of record NZ_JADEXY010000094.1, read on the forward strand.
CTTGGCTCAGGGCAAGGGGGTCTGTCGTTACCGCCAGGGGCATTTTTAGATCGGGGTTCTGGCCGGCCCGAGGCGCTGCCCGGGCGTGGTTTCGGGGTGAGGGAAGGTCGATTAGGTGGGGCGATTAAGGTGGGGGATACTTCTGGCACTAGCGGCGTTTCGGTCGGGGTTTCTTTAACACTGGCGGACTGAGATGGCATCTCTGCAGCGGTAGGGGGAGTTTTTTCGGCCGCACCGTCGCGGCCCGGGGCAGCAACGAGGGGTTTAACTGGGGGACGGGAAGGACTGATTAAAGTCGGTTTGGCTGAGGAACCGGCAGGCCCAGGATAGATTTCCCCTTCTTCGCCAGTTTCGGGGCGGTTGTGTTTATGCAGGGCTAAAATCTTTTGTTTTTTTTCTTCGGCAGGACTAACCGATTCTCGCTGACCCGTGCTATTTTTACTGGTACTCGAAACAACTCCCTTCGCAGCAATTGCCTTGATGCGTTGGGCATCTTCTTCGCTGATCGTGCTACTGTGGCTCTTGTACTCGATGTTCAACTGGTCACAGATGTCCAAAATGTCTTTGTTGTCTAGATTCAATTCTTTTGATAAATCGTAAATTCTGACTTTCGCGTTACTCATCCATTATCCCCCGGCTAAAGTGTTAGTGATCCTATAAGTTGGCTGATTTTTTGATCCTGTCAGGACTGCCCCCTTTCCATGGTAACGATTTTGTGCCTATGATCGTCAATTTTAATCCTGATTTGGACCCCCTTGCTTGGCAGTCCCGAGGCGCTCTTGCAAGGATTCATAGAGCGTTTCGGGAATATTGGCTTTTAGGGCCCGTCCGAGACGATTTTTTTGCCGAGCTAATTGCAGGCAGTTAGGTTGCGGACAGATATAGGCAGCCCTTCCCATTCCTTGATCCAATTGTATCTGTCCGGATGGGTGTAGTCGGACAATTCGCCAAAAGGATTCTTTCGGGGCGAAGAGACGGCAGCTAATACAGCGTCGATAATTGACGAAGGGGTTCATTCTTGGTCTAAATCCTGCGCTTCTGGGTCGGTTTCATCGGTTTTTACCTCTTGTTCTCCTTTATAGAGGGCGATATCCTTAATGTCGATTTTCCAGCCCGTCAGACGAGCGGCTAAACGCACGTTCTGCCCTTCTTTGCCAATCGCTAAACTTAATTGATCCTGGGCCACCAGTACCAATGCTTGTCTTTCTTCGGCATTAGTGAACAAAACTTGGTCAATACGGGCGGGACTAAGGGCATTGGCGATGTAGGTGGCGGGATCTGGAGACCAGCGAATCACGTCGATTTTTTCGCCCCGCAATTCGTTCACCACGGCTTGAATCCGCGAACCTCTGGCCCCAATACAGGCCCCAACCGGATCTACGTCCCTTTCTAGGGTATCGACGGCGATTTTTGTCCGCGAACCAACGTGACGGGAGGGAGGATTGGCTTCTCGAGCGACGGCGACAATACGCACGATTTCCTCTTCGATTTCGGGAACTTCGTTGGCGAACAGATATACTACCAAGCCCGCCGCCGCTCTGGAAACGATTAATTGCGGGCCGCGGTGAGAACCTTCTAGGACTTTTTTGAGCAGAACTTTAAAGGTGGCGTTGGCGCGATAGTTATCGTTGGGCAGCTGTTCCCGTTTGGGTAGTTCTGCTTCCACTTCCGGTTGACCGTAGGTACTTTGTACCATGACAATAGCGGCCTGTCTTTCAAAACGGACGACCCGGGCCTGTAAAACCGTTCCTTCCAGATCTTGGAACTCCTCTTGAATCATTTTGCGTTGGTTATCCCGCAGTTTTTGCAGTAAAACCTGTTTAGTTTGAATCGCCGCCATGCGACCAAATTCTCTTTGGTCGGGGGTGACATCAAGAACTACTTCATCCCCTAATTGGGCCTCATCAGCCACTTCCTGCACTTCTTTAAGACCGATGTGATGGTCGGGATTGGTCACTTCTTCCACAATAGTTTTAGTCGAAAGGATGCGAAACCCTTCTTCTTCTACGTCTAATTCCACATCAAAGTTATTGAAATAATCTTCATGAAATTGAGCGGCTTTTTCTAAACTTTGGGCGCGTCGATAACGTTCGTAACCCTTGATCAGGGCTTCACGCAAGGCCTCCTGTACGGCATTTTTGGGCAGATTATGTCGTTGGCTAATTTCTTCGAGCATTATTTTTAAACCGGGCAAATTAACGGTAGCCATAATTATTTTTTCTCCTTACTTTTGAGTTATTAGTTTTTTAGCCTTATATCAGTTATCAGTTATCAGTTATCAGATGTAAGTTTTAAGTTAATCAGTTAGTTAGTTATCTTCATCTTTATCCCTGATTACTGATTACTGTTTACTGATTACTGATTACTGCGCTGCTCATCTAAACGGACGCTGATGACGGTAGTGCGATCGATGGTCAGGGAGCGACCCTTTTGGTTAAGATAAATAGATTGTTCATCTCTACCTTGCAGTTTTCCGCGCCATTCTTTTGGTTTTCCCTGGCTATCCTGGCCGGTAACGATGACGGGAAAACCTTTAAAAGACTGAAATTCGCGTTCGCTGCTCAGTTGTCGAGAAATGCCGGGGCTAGATATTTCCAAAACGTAGGCCCCTGGTAAGATTTCTTGACTGTCGAGGGCGGTTTCTAAAGACCGACTCATCTGCTCACAGTCCTCTAAACCAGTATCTCCCGCAAGATTGCGAATATCGACGCGCAGGACGGGAGGCCTTTTATTGGTTTGGAAAACGATATCGACCACTTCTAGCCCCAAGTTTTCAGCGATAGGGGTGGCTAGGTGTAGCAGGTCGGGAATGAGCGGATGGGTCATGATTTAGACAATAAAAAAAGCGGGCGAAACCCACTTCCCTAAACTGTTAGTGATTGGGATAGGCAGTTGTTAGACCACCTAGCTGAATACAGTATAGCAAAAAACCGTCATCACTATTTGCTCTCAGGGTCGTGCCGGGGGAAAAACAGAACAGTGGTCACGATCGAGTCGATCTGTCACAATGAATACAGGGTAACTAGATATAGAGTCAATTATGGATCAAAAATCTCCGCTCACCGTAGTTAGAGCCAAGTCAGCTAAGAATCGTGGTCATCGGCCAGTATGGAAAGGGATTGTCGCCACTTGGATGATTCTGCAAACCTTTGGCCATGTCAATCCTGCTTGGAGTCAAAAAAACCCCAATACCCTCACCTACGGTGAATTGTTAGAGAAAATCGAGCAAGGCAAGGTAAAAAAGGTGGAAATCAATCCTTCTTTGCAGCAGGCAGCAGTTACCCTCGTCGGTCAAACGGACAAGGATCCCCCGAAGGAAGTCAATTTATTTGACCAAAATCCCGAATTAATCAAGAAACTCGATGCTAAAAAAATCGAGTACGGTATTCTCCCTAGCACTGACAATTCGGCCTTGATCAATGTTCTCACTAACGTGTTAGTGATTATTATCGTCTTGGGATTATTGGTGTTTATTATCCGTCGTTCTGCCAATGCTTCTGGTCAAGCGATGAACTTCGGTAAATCAAGGGCGCGGTTTCAGATGGAGGCGAAAACCGGCATAGAATTTAATGATGTGGCGGGTGTGGATGAGGCCAAGGAAGATCTAGAGGAAGTACTAACATTCCTCAAACAACCGGAAAAATTTACGGCTATTGGCGCAAAAATCCCCAAGGGAGTCCTGTTAATAGGTCCTCCGGGGACGGGGAAAACTTTGCTGGCTAAAGCGATCGCAGGAGAGGCAGGAGTACCTTTTTTCAGCATCTCCGGGTCGGAATTTGTCGAGATGTTTGTCGGGGTTGGTGCGTCGCGAGTGCGAGATCTGTTCCGAAAAGCCCAGGAAAATGCCCCTTGTTTGGTTTTTATCGATGAAATTGATGCCGTTGGTCGTCAACGAGGGGTCGGTTATGGAGGAGGTAATGATGAACGGGAACAAACCCTGAATCAATTATTGACAGAAATGGACGGTTTTGAGGGCAATACTGGCATTATCGTCATTGCCGCCACCAACCGCCCTGATGTTTTGGATTCGGCCCTGCTGCGTCCGGGTCGTTTTGATCGACAGGTGGTGGTGGATTATCCAGATTCTAAGGGACGTTTGGCCATTTTGGAGGTTCATTCTCGCGATAAAAAGGTGGCTGCTGATGTGGCTCTGGAAGCGATCGCCCGGCGCACCCCCGGTTTTACTGGGGCAGATTTGGCGAATATGCTCAACGAAGCGGCGATTTTTACCGCTAGACGGCGCAAAGAGGCGATTACTATGGAGGAGGTCAACGATGCGATCGATCGGATTGTGGCCGGTATGGAAGGGCGCGCTTTAGTGGATAGTAAAGCCAAGCGTTTGATCGCCTATCATGAAGTAGGCCATGCGATTGTCGGTACTCTCTGTCCCGGTCACGATCAAGTGGAAAAAGTCACCCTGATTCCCCGGGGTCAAGCGCAGGGGTTAACTTGGTTCACTCCCGATGAGGAACAGGGTTTAACCAGTCGTTCCCAGTTATTAGCCCGAATTGCGGGATTATTAGGGGGACGGGTAGCGGAGGAATGTGTCTTCGGTGAGGATGAAGTGACCACCGGTGCTGGTAATGATATTGAAAAAATTACCTATCTGGCCCGACAGATGGTAACGCGTCTGGGAATGTCGGAATTGGGATTGATTGCCCTAGAGGAGGATGGTAATTCCTATCTCGGTGGCGCTGGTGCTGGTTATCATGCCGACCATTCTTTCGCGATGATGGCGAAAATTGATGCACAAGTGCGGGAACTTGTCAAGCAATGCCACGATTTAGCAACAAAACTTATCCTTGACAATCGTATGGCGATTGATCGCTTGGTGGATATACTGATTGAACAGGAAACCATTGACGGCGACGAATTCCGGCGTTTATTGACGGAATTTCAGCAACAAGCGGATCGCTCAATGGTGACTATGGTTTAACTTGCCCTTCGTCTCCTCGCTTCGATTCAGTGCTTAGGAGACGATTTCAGCAAAAAATCGGCTAAGTAGTCGTGCAAAATTAATTTCCTAGTCGAGACAGGAGACAGAAGACAGGAGGCAGCTATTAGGTATCGGATTTGAGTTTTCAGTTCTCTATTTGCTCACATCAGCAGAAGTCTGACGGAGTAGTGGCTTAGATGTGTAATTAATTTTGCTTAGGTACTTAATCAGTCGGACAAAGCCAGAATTAACGACTAACATTGTGAGCAGGAATTTTACTCATGGAATGACCGTTATGATTGCCTTTGGTGGAAGCAATGATATTAGCTTCTAAAGCTGAATTGATCTCGGCCAACATTTCTAGATTGAAACGATAGCCAACGTTGCGGACGGTTTGAATTAAATTAGGTTGTCTGGGATCGGTTTCGATTTTTTTCCGCAGAGAGAGAACATGAGTATCGATTGTCCGGGGATTATCGATTTCCTCGGGCCAAGCACGACGCAGTAAATCGGCTCTTGATAGGGGTGTTCCCTCCGCTTGGGCTAAAACGTAGAGTAGGCTAAATTCTTGGGGGGTTAATTCGATATACTCCCCGCGAAATTGTACCCGTCTTTGGGCTAAATCTATTTTTAATTGCCCATAATCCAAGTGTAGGGGAGCAGCCCTACTGCCTAAACGACGGGTTAACACTTCTACCCTAGCCATAAATTCTTGCATTCCAAAGGGCTTTTTCAGGTAGTCGTCGGCCCCGGCTTTTAAACCATTGACCACATCTTTTTCGCCATTGCGGGCCGAGAGAATCAGTATTAGAGAATGTTTTTGTTGATAAAGCCAACGGCAGAGTTCGATTCCATCCCCATCTGGCAAGTCGGAATCGATAATTGCTAAGGTTGGTTGACGATGAAGGAAAGTTTGACGCGCACTTTGCAGGGTTGCCGATTGATTAACCAAATAACCGGCCTGTTGCAGATGCCAAGCTAATAGCGATCGCAAGTGCGGGTTGCCCTCAACAATAGAAATATAGATCGATACCACCTGAGTTTCTGCCCCACTACTGCACAGACTGACACATTGTCAGGGTATCAGAATTAATGTCAAGATGTTGTAACAATTGTAACATTCGTCAGGAGTCGGGCTTCGGCCGTGAGCTCAACCGAACGGAGTCAGGAGTCAGATGTGAGTTTTCAGTTCACTGATTACTGATTACTGTTTACTGATCACTGAAAAAAAGCTCCCTGCTCCCCACTTCATAATTCATAATTCCTATATCAGTTATCAGATGTGAGTTTTCAGTTTACTGATTACTGATTACTGTTTACTGATCACTGAAAAAAAGCTCCCTGCTCCCTACTTCATAATTCATAATTCATAATTCCTATATCAGTTATCAGATGTGAGTTTTCAGTTCACTGATTACTGATTACTGTTTACTGTTTACTGATCACTGAAAAAAAGCTCCCTGCTCCCCACTTCATAATTCATAATTCATAATTCATAATTTATAGGTCTCCGAAAACATCTTGACTATCGAACCCCATTCAAGGTATTGTCTGAAATAGGATCAGAGTGTGGTGGAATCCAGATTTGAATTGGCGTACAAACTCGGACAGTAATGCAATTCAGATTTGAATTAGCCTAATCTTTGTGGGACTTACCCAAAAGCTCACAAATATTCTCTGTCTGCTCATATCTTCTTGATTGTTATCTCAGCCATCTAACCACTAAAAAACGACTAGAACACCATGATAGATAACTTTGTCGCCAACGACATCTATAACTATATAGATGGTCTAGATTCCCCAGGTTTTGAGAAATTTTTAGCGGGGAATAAGTCATCAATTTTTCCCACCATAGCCACTAACTGCATACGATTAGATCGCACCCCCAGTATATGTCAGTCAAAGTTTTCACCTGACTTATAGCGGTGTGCAGTCGTATGAGGTACAGTGTCACGAGCTATAAACCATGCTAGGCAAAGCTTGGTTTGTATCTCACTCAAGCGCTTACCGCTATATATACTATACGACGGTAAAGGGAGGGCGCAGATCGAAATAATCCCCAACTCCCCAGAAATAAGTATCGACAGTTAGGAACCAACCCCTGACCTCACATCTGAAGCACTTAAGGAGAAAAAATATGCTTGACGAACGTTTCAACCTATCAGACAGCAATGTTTTAGATGATATCTTCCAGTTACCAACCCTTGTGGTGGAATCAGGTTTAGGACGCTCCGACTTGATTACCCCTGTTTTCCGCAAAAGTCTCCAGGGCATGGATTCTAGCTTTTTAAGCAACTCTCTGGAAGAATACCAGCTAGGACTAGAAAATCGCTGGCAATCATCCCAATCCCTTTCCTCTTGGCCTAACGACGGTGATTTTTTAACGGGTCAAAGTAGTTTTGTGGGTCTTTCCAGTTCTGTTGACCTAGCTGGCAATACCTTAGCAACGGCGCGTGATATCACCATTGGAGCGACTCCCACCACCTACAGCGATTTTGTTGGTTCTACAGACAGCAATGATTACTATCGTTTTAGTTTAGGAACCACCAGCAACTTTAGCTTGGATTTAACGGGATTAAGTGCCAATGCTAATGTGTCCTTATTAGATAGTAACGGCCGTGTGATTACTAAATCCACTAATGGCGGTACCAGCAATGAGAGTATTACTCGTCAACTGAATGCGGGTACTTACTATGTCCTGGTTTATCCCCACAGTGGCAGCACTAACTATAACTTAAGTTTAGCTGCCGCTTCTGTAACGATTCCTGATAACGCTGGTAATACCTTAGCAACGGCGCGTGATATCACCATTGGAGCAACCCCCACCAGCTACAGTGATTTTGTAGGTTCTACAGACACCAATGATTACTATCGTTTTAGTTTAGGAGATATCAGCGACTTTAGCCTGAATTTAACGGGATTAAGTGCCGATGCTGATGTGTCCTTATTAGATAGTAATGGCAGTGTGATTACTAGCTCCACTAATGGCAGTAACAGCAGTGAGAGTATTACTCGTCAACTGAATGCGGGTACTTACTATGTCCTGGTTTATCCCCTCAGTGGCAGCACTAACTATAACTTAAGTTTAGCTGCCGCTTCTGTAACGATTCCTGATAACGCTGGTAATACCTTAGCAACGGCGCGTGATATCACCATTGGAGCAACCCCCACCAGCTACAGTGATTTTGTAGGTTCTACAGACACCAATGATTACTATCGTTTTAGTTTAGGAGATATCAGCGACTTTAGCCTGAATTTAACGGGATTAAGTGCCGATGCTGATGTGTCCTTATTAGATAGTAATGGCAGTGTGATTACTAGCTCCACTAATGGCAGTAACAGCAGTGAGAGTATTACTCGTCAACTCAGTGCGGGTACTTACTTTGTCCGGGTTTATCCCTACAGTGGCAGCACTAACTATAACTTAACCCTGTCGGCGACCACAGCCACAGTCACACCTGGATATAGTGCCATTTCAGGATACGGTTTAGTTAATGCCGCAGCAGCCGTCGCCGGAGCCTTGAATCAAAGTCCTTTTGCCAATGTTCCCACTTTTGGTGGTGCTAATGACTGGGGGGTTAACTTAGTTAATGCTCCGGAAGCTTGGGCAAGCGGTTATACAGGACAAGGAATCGTCGTTGCTGTACTAGATACAGGAGTTGACCGCAATCATGCCGACTTAGCGGGCAATATTTGGACGAATGCGGGCGAAATTGCCAATGATGGTCTTGATAACGATAGCAACGGTTACGTTGATGACGTTTATGGCTGGAACTTTGCCAATGGCAATAATAACACTTTAGATGGCAACCGCCATGGTACCCATGTGGCGGGAACCATTGCTGCTGCTAATAATGGTTTTGGGGCTACTGGTGTGGCCTACAATTCCAGAATTATGCCGGTGAAAGTTTTGAGCGATTCTGGTAGTGGCAGCTATAGTGGCGTTGCCCAGGGAATTCGCTACGCTGTGGACAACGGTGCTGATGTAATTAATATGAGTTTGGGGGGTGGTAGCACTGACAGTGCGGTTCAATCCGCCCTCCAGTATGCCAGCAGTCGCGGAGTTATCGTGGTTATGGCCGCTGGTAATGAGGGGGCAGCTCAACCCGGTTATCCCGCTTCCAGTGCCACCTCTTGGGGTCTTGCCGTAGGTGCCGTTGATAGTTCTAACCAGATGGCTTCCTTCTCCAATCGTGCTGGTTCCAATTCTTCGATGAGCTATGTCACCGCTCCAGGCGTGCAAGTGTATTCTACTCTCCCTAATGGTGGCTATGGTTTCTTGAGTGGAACCTCCATGGCAACACCTCATGTAGCTGGAGTGGTGGCCCTAATGTTGAATGCCAATCCTAATCTGACCGATGCTCAAGTACGTCAAATTATTACAGCTACAGCAGGTAATGTCGCCTAAAACTTGGCTGTTTTTCGGCCTCAGATTTCTTATCTTCAGGCATCAGCGAAAAGCTGATGCCTGATTCTTGGATCTCATTATCTAAATTACTCGTTAAGATTGCAGGGGAGCGCCGGAGCTGCCGAGCAGGGAGGGACAGTTCGAGCATTTGTACTAAAATTTCCAATACTTGGCAATTCCCTTCCATGGTTAATTAAGAAAAATAAACTGTAGCGAAATATACGGTTTTGACCTGTTCTAATAGGGATAGATAGGGGAAAAAAAATCATGTCGAAATCACTCTTTACCGATGCCAGCAGTCGCTTAGAACGGGCCCTTAAGTATGTCTCCATTTCCGATGATGCGATCGAGCGGTTAAAATATCCCAAAGCTAGTCTCAGCGTCTCCATACCCGTCCGTATGGACAACGGCACTTTAAGAATTTTCCAAGGCTACCGCGTCCGCTACGATGACACCCGCGGCCCTGGCAAAGGAGGGGTGCGCTATCATCCCAACGTCAGCATTGATGAGGTGCAGTCCCTGGCCTTTTGGATGACCTTTAAATGCGCCCTGCTGGATTTGCCCTTTGGTGGGGCTAAGGGCGGTATTACCCTCAATCCGAAAGAATTGTCAAAAGCTGAGTTAGAACGCCTTAGCCGGGGCTATATCGAGGGTATAGCCGACTTTATTGGTCCCGATGTCGATATTCTTGCCCCCGATGTCTATACCAACGAGATGATCATGGGTTGGATGATGGACCAGTACAGCATCATTCAGCGTAAAATTAGTCCAGCGGTGGTGACGGGGAAACCTTTAACCATGGGAGGCAGTCGCGGCCGCGATACGGCCACAGGAACGGGAGCTTTTCATGTTATTAACTCTCTTTTGCCGAAATTAGACAAAAAACCCGCTAATACTACCGTAGCCGTCCAGGGATTCGGTAACGCTGGGGCTGTAGTGGCGGATCTCCTCGCCAAAGCCGGTTATCAAGTGGTGGCGGTAAGTGATTCCCAGGGCGGCATTTATCGGGAAAAAGGCCTAGATATTGCCAGCATTCGTCAGTATAAACAGGAACATCGCGGGATTACTGCTATTTACTGTCAGGATACCGTCTGTAATATCGTAGAACACGAAGCGATTAGTAATGAAGAATTATTAGCCCTAGATGTGGATGTTTTGATTCCAGCCGCCCTAGAAAACCAAATTACCGCCGAAAATGCCGATCGCGTGCGGGCAAAATATATCTTTGAAGTGGCCAATGGTCCCACCACCTCGGAAGCCGATCGCATTTTAGACTCAAAAGGGATTCTCGTTTTCCCCGATATTTTGGTTAACGCGGGTGGGGTAACGGTGAGTTATTTTGAATGGGTGCAAAATCGCAGCGGTCTTTATTGGCAATTAAACGAGATAAATGAGCGCTTAAAAGAAAGAATGGTGACAGAAGCCGAAAAAGTCTGGTCTTTCGCCCAGGAATTCGACATATCTCTGCGTACCGCCGCCTACGCCCACGCTATTGATCGTCTCGGTGAAGCCCTAGATGCCAAGGGAACCCGCGACTATTATCAAAATAAGACGAGAGCATAAAAGCTATTGTCTTTTTCAGGGCGTTAAGTGGGTTTGGCTCTAGGTTTTAAAAATCCCAGAGAAGCAGATTCCTAGCCAAAAATTAAGATTCTGGTCGGCTAAAAAGATCCTAGGCAACCCGATAAATCGACGTTGCCTAGCAGCCGCTTAGAATCCCTAGTCATTTACGCGGGGGAATGGTGTGCAGCAAGAGCAAGAACCTATCCGACTGATAGGATCAGAATATCCATCTGCTAAATATTTGGAGAGCATGATGCCAGTTCAATTATCATTGCCTTTGTATCATCAACTTTCTCAACCAGAGGTGATTGAATACTTGACCAGCGATGGGTCAGCGGGCTTATCAGCAGAAGAAGTGGCCAGTCGCTACGAAAAATATGGCCCGAATGAACTGCGATTTAAGCCCGGGAAACCAGCTTGGTTGAGGTTTTTGCAGCAATTTCATCAGCCGCTACTCTATATTCTCTTGCTTGCGGGTACTATTAAGGCATTTTTAGGGTCTTGGACGAATGCCTCGGTGATTTGGGGAGTTACCCTGATCAATGCCATTATCGGCTATGTGCAGGAAGCTAAGGCGGAAGGTGCGATTGCTTCCTTGGCCAAAGCCGTAACCACAGAAGCGACGGTGTTGCGAGAGGGACAAACCCTCCGGATTCCATCTCGGGATTTGGTGCCGGGAGATATCGTTTTATTGGCATCGGGGGATAAAGTGCCAGCGGACTTGAGGCTGCTGAAAGTCCGCAATTTGCAGGTGGATGAGTCTGCCTTGACTGGGGAATCCTTGCCCGGGTCAAAAGCGAGCGAACCCTTACCCGGGGATACGCCCCTAGCAGAAAGGACAAACATGGCCTACGCAGGGAGTTTCGTTACCTTTGGACAGGGCAAAGGGATCGTTGTCTCTACGGCCAATGCCACCGAAGTGGGGCAGATTTCCCAGTCGATGGAAAGCCGAGTCAGCCTTAGCACACCCCTGACCCGTAAATTTGCCCAATTTAGCCGCACCCTACTCTACGCAATTTTGACCCTAGCAACCTTGACCTTTACCATCGGGTTAGGACGGGGGAAATCTTGGATCGATATGTTTGAAGCTGCCGTTGCCCTCGCAGTGAGTGCGATTCCGGAAGGGCTGCCGGCAGTGGTAACGATTACCTTGGCCATTGGGGTCAACCGCATGGCCCGTCGTCATGCGATTATTCGTAAACTGCCCGCAGTGGAAGCATTGGGGAGTGCGACCGTCATTTGTTCCGACAAAACCGGAACCCTAACGGAAAATCAAATGACTGTACAGTCCATTTATACCGAGGGGCAATATTACGCCGTTAGTGGTGGTGGCTATAGTCCCAAGGGCGAAATTAGTCTGATCACCGATGGCAACCCCAGCAGCCCATTTGCAGAGGAATTACCGCCGGCCCTGGGGGATTGTCTGGTGGCTGGTTTGCTTTGTAATGACTCCCAGCTAAAACAAACGGGAGAAGATTGGTCAGTGGTGGGGGATCCTACGGAAGGGGCGCTGATTGCGGCCGCTGCCAAAGCAGGTCTCAGTCAATTGGGGCTATTGTCTTTAACCCCACGATTGGATGCAATTCCCTTTGAATCTGAGTACCAATACATGGCAACCCTGCATGATGGCATACCTCGTCTGATCTATGTCAAGGGATCGGTTGAGTCGCTGATGCGTCGTTGTTCCCAGATGATCGATCGCTATGGTCAGATGACTGCGCTGAACGCCGAACAGATCGAGCAAGCGGTAGAAACGATGGCAGAGCAGGGTTTACGGGTGCTTGCCTTCGCCAAAAAAGCGGCAGCGACCCATCAGCATTCTATCGACCATGAGGATATCGAAACAGGCTTGGTGTTTCTGGGATTACAGGGCATGATTGACCCGCCTCGTCCAGAGGCGATCGCTGCCGTTCATGCCTGTCAAAGTGCTGGGATTCGGGTCAAGATGATTACTGGTGATCATCTTGTCACGGCGCGGGCGATCGCGGAACGGATGGGCATTAAAACGGCAACACAAGTCTTAGCATTTGAGGGAAGACAATTAGCGCAAATGGATAATCATCAACTGGCCCGAGCGGTGGTCGATGGATCGGTATTTGCCAGGGTTGCCCCTACCCAAAAACTGCAACTGGTGGAAGTACTCCAGTCCCAAGGAGAAATCGTGGCGATGACGGGCGATGGTGTCAATGATGCGCCGGCTCTCAAGCAGGCCGATATCGGCATTGCCATGGGGAAAGGAGGAACGGAAGTCGCCAGGGAATCTGCTGATATGCTCCTCACTGATGATAACTTTGCCTCGATCAAGGCTGCTGTCGAAGAAGGACGCACCGTTTATCAAAATTTACGCAAAGCGATATCTTTTCTCTTACCTGTCAATGGTGGCGAATCGATGACCATTCTGATCAGTACTTTACTGGCACGAGATTTACCCATCCTCTCCCTACAAGTACTCTGGTTGAACATGATCAACTCGGTCACGATGACTGTTCCCCTGGCCTTTGAAGCAAAATCCCCCAGCATTATGCAGTCACCACCACGCAATCCCAATGAACCTTTGATCACCAAAAAACTATTGCGCCGAATTTTGGCTGTTTCATTGTTTAACTGGATTCTGATTTTTGGTATGTTTGAGTGGGCTAAATCGACCACAGGAGATATTGCCGTTGCCCGCACAATGGCAATTCAATAGACCTCCTGCAAAAATAGGAACTGATTATGTAAAATAAAGTAAAACACTCAGAAAAACAATGACTTACGAAAAAGTAAAAAATTTGAATCCAGAAGAGTTTAAACGCTTTTGTGGAGTATATCCTG
>NZ_JADEXY010000095.1 GCF_015206885.1 Microcystis aeruginosa LEGE 91341
GAAGAAGGATTTGGGAAAAGCTTATTAGACAAACTGCGCTATTTACAGAGTTTCATGTGTCAACATATTAGCTATGTACACTGGTTCCGGAGGATTGTCTATTCAACTTAAAATTTGATGTTATAGGGGTATTATGCTTGTCAATGTAAAGTTTTATTACAGGATTCAACGTTTCTGGATATTTTCCTAACCAATCTTGTACGGTGACTCTGTTTCTTCCTAGTATTTCCGCGGCTTCTGTTACCGTTTTTGCCTTTTTTGTCTTTAATAAGTACAATACTTGTATTCTTTCTTTTCTTGAACCAGTTTTTTCTTGTCTAAGCAGTTCCTTGAGTTCTACTTCACTTTCAGATATTTCTATCTTATAAACTCCTGCCATATTTTTCCTTTAACTCTACTAATATGATATTCTACCCTATCTGTAGTCAGATTTTGGAGAATTGGTATAATTTAGGACTTAAGCATTGACAGGATCGACCAAATATGAGGTATGGGTTTCGGGTATTTTAACGTGATTTTTTGATGACTTTTGAGCGCTCGCTATCGATCATAAGTTAATCGCCAAAAGTCTGAAACGAGGGATTTTCGTTCATACACATCATGGTGAATTTGTACAGTGCGTAACTCCTATAATAGTGCATTGGCCCCTCGCAGTTGAAAACGACTGGTAATAAATAATCCCATTAAAACTGGAATAATCATCTCCACTTCATTATGTTCTCGCAGAAATTCGGCCAATTGTATTTGCAGATCCTCGCTGGTGGCCGATTGTGTCGAGACAATTTCTGTGTTAGTGATCATAATTTTATCTCCTACAAAAAGATAGTAAGTAGTCGTGCAAAATAAATTTCCTAGTGAAGATGGGCAAAAGGCAAAAGCTTTATCGAAATGTGTAATTAATTTTGCCTAGGTACTTATTCAACTCTTAGTTGTTTGTCCCTGTGGAATTGCCCTCAATCCATTCGTAAAAAGCCATAGATTCCGGGGAACAACGGCTGCATCCTCCGCATTTTTCTAGGGAAATCAGGCGAATTCGCCCTTTTTTCAGCAAGCGATCGAGCATAGGACTTAAGGCATCCGCTGACATCCGAAAGTGTGTAGACAAGTCAGCCAGAGATGCTTTCTGATTTTTGGCAAGATAAGCCTGTATATCGGTTAAAATCATCTTTATCAACCTAGAAAGGTAAATTTAGGAGTTAGGAAGTGGAGAGGGGACGATTGATTTTTCGGGGAGGGAGATTTTTTAAGGTGAATAAAACCCCGACTACGGTTAAACCCATCAAGACTATCCAAAAGAGAGAAAATCCCGGATGTTGAGAAAAAGTGGCGATTTGATAGAAGGAAGTGGCAACAATATAGGCCATTCCTGTGGTCCAGAGAGCAATAAAAGCAGTCCAACCGGCATTAGTTTCGCGATATACGGCCGATGTGGCCGAAACACAGGGAAAATAGAGCAGAACAAACAAAAGATAGGCAAAAGCACCCGCTTGACCATCAAATCTTTTCGCCATCGCCCCAAAGATTCCTAAATCTACCTCTTGCTTCTCGGCAGCCGTTTTTTGATCTTGCAGATCACCAATATTCAAACCCAAGGGATCAAGTAATTGATTGGGTAATTGCGCTAAATTGGCGGGAATAGTGGCGATAGCTGCCTGAATTTGCCCCCAAAAGTCGAATTTTTCGGCTGCTGCCCCCTGATTAGGGTTATCTTCCCCTGCTAGTTGGCCGTAAATCGAGTTTAATGTCCCTACCATCGCTTCTTTGGCAAAAACTCCCGTAAAAATGCCCACCGTTGCCGGCCAGTTTTGCTGCTCTAGTCCCATGGGTGAGAAAATAGGAGTTACAGCTTTACTGGTGGCACTTAAAACCGATCGCTCGCTGTCTTGATTACCAAAAGAACCATCAAAACTGACGGAGTTGAGTAGTCCCAAAATCATCACCATTAAAACGATAACTCGTCCAGCTTTCCATAAAAACGCTTGCAGACGTTCCCAAGTGCGAATTAAAACCCCTTTTAGACGCGGTAGATGATAGGGAGGCAATTCCATAATAAAGTGACTGACTTCTCCCTTGAGTAGGGTTTTTTTCATCACCAATCCCGTCAAAATAGCGGCGAGAATTCCTAAGATATAAAGACCAAAAACGATGTTTTGACCACCTATGGGGAAAAAAGCCGCCGCAAATAGGGCATAAACAGGTAATCTGGCCCCACAGGACATAAAAGGGTTCATCATAATCGTCATTAAACGATCGCGGGAATTTTCCAGAGTCCTGGTGGCCATAATTGCCGGTACACTGCAACCAAATCCCACTAGCATGGGAACAAAGGATTTACCCGGCAATCCCACCAAACGCATCAATCGGTCCATGACGAAGGCTGCCCGGGCCATATAGCCAGAATCTTCTAAAATTGACAAAAAGAGGAACATAAAGCCAATTACGGGGATAAAAGTGGCGACGGTTTGCACACCTCCCCCCGCTCCATCAGCGAGCAGAGCAATTAGCCAGCCGGGGGTATGGATTGTTTGTAAAACTTGGGCAAAACCATCGACAAAGATAGTCTGGGCAGTTAAATCGAAGAAATCGATAAAGGCAGCACTAACATTGATGGTAAACAAGAACATTAGGTACATTACGCCCAAAAATATCGGAATTCCCCACCAGCGATCGAGAACAATGCGATCGAGGCGATCGGACATGGTATCATTTATCTGTCCAGTCCGTTGAGTGGCTCCCTGGGTAACTTGCTGAATAAAGCCATAACGAGTATCAGCAATTAAAATATCGAGGTCTTCCCCTAAAACTTGGTGTATTTGTCGTCTATGCTTGACGATAATGCTTAATAGTTCCTGGGAGCGCAATTCTGGGGCGATGCGATCCTCGTATTGCAGTAGATTTAAAGCAGTCCATCTTGGCTCAACGATCCTCTTACTGCTATGGTCGTTAATGTAGGTAACAATCTCGTTCAGAGCTTCCTCAATTACCGCAGGATAAGCCACATAAGCGGCAGTATGGCTAATATTACTGACTAATTCCCCAATTTTTTGCTTTAATTCTCCGATTCCTTCCCCTTTAACCGCACTAATCGGCACGACAATTGCATCCATGCGATCGCTTAAGAGTTGCGGATTAACCACAATACCCCTAGTTTTGGCCACATCCATCATATTCAGGGCAATCAACATCGGTAAACGCATCTCCATGATTTGGGTAGTCAGGTAGAGATTACGCTCTAAATTAGAAGCATCGACGATATTAATCACTAAATCCGCTTCTCCTGACAGCAGATAGTCCCTAGCGACTAATTCATCCATTCCCGTTTCCCCTTCTTCCACATCGAGGGAATAGACTCCGGGTAAATCCACAAGGGTGATATCTTCCCCGTTAACTTGAAATCGTCCCTCTTTGCGATCGACTGTTACTCCCGGCCAGTTGCCGGTCCGTTGATTGGCTCCTGTGAGAGCATTAAAAAGGGTAGTTTTGCCACAGTTAGGATTGCCAATTAAGGCGATAATCGGTTTGACCATAATTTAGGATATTTAGTGACGAATAGGCTGAGATGATTAAATTTAGCTTTCTGGGTCTATTTCTTCGACGATTAAAGCGTCTGCCTCCTGTTTACGCAGACTGAGATGAAATCCCCGCACTCGAATCTCGACGGGATCCCCCAAAGGTGCGACGCGAATGACGGTAAACTCTGTCCCCGGAGTTAATCCCATTGATAACAATTTTCCTTTGTATCCGCGCAATGCTCGGTCATAACCGACGACTTTACCCGCTTTTCCTATGGGTATCTCCCGCAGAAATGTTCTTACTTCAGGTAGGTCTTTTTTGGGTTCCAGTTTTTTCGGTTGACTGTCACTAACGAGGATTTTTTCGGCCATTTCTGCCCCGATACCGATACGATTGTCTTGAATGGCAATTAAAACTGATCCCCTCGGTTGGGAACTAATCACCTGTAATTGAATGCCGGGGTTTAATCCCATACCTAGGAGTCGATTAATCCCTCCTGTCCCCTGAAACCCCGCTAACCAGACGGTTTTTCCCATTGCCACTTGTGCGAGGGGATAGGTGGCAGCCAAGTCATTACCCGTGGGAGTGACATTATCTAATTCCGTCTTTTTACCACCCCAACGGAAAAATTGGGCTTTATTTGGCGATTTTTCTGGTTTTTCTGGTTGATTAGGTCTAATTTTATCGTCCATGCTTTTCTTATCTCCAAAGGTAATGAAGGTCTTTCATTCAAAAGTGACAATAATTCCTTGATAGCTCATCGAGTTTACTAAAGTGATCAAAGGGTGAGAACTGCACTACTGTCAGCCTCAGTCAACGGTTTTGAAACTGTCTAAGAATTGCGATCGCTTAAATAAATGCTAATTATTCTCAATTACCAGTGTAATCCCAAAGGGGAGACAGAAAAGAAAAATATTTCTTTAAAAAAGTCACAAGTCTCTGGTAAATGGCGATCGCTCAGAGACGAAAATCTTCTTAATGCCGAAAATTTGTTAGTTATCTTGTACTAAATTCGCTATAATGCGAAAAGGTATATTTATACTACAAACTTAATGATCAGCTAATATGATTGACGAATTTGAAAGAGAAGGTTACTGGTGGCTCCCTGAACACCCAGAAAAACGAGTAATTGGGAAACTTTCCCATAAACTTAATCAACGTTTAGTTTTAAATATTGATGATACTTTCAACACTTTAGCCCCGCTATTGTCCTGGTTTCCTTATGGATTCAAATCACAAGCAACCCTGATTTATGGAAAACTTATCGATGGAAAATTTGTCAGCCTTTTTAACTGTGATATTAAGGAAACAAAAACAGGAGAAAATCTGGTAAATTTGCAAGTAAATCCCGAATATATGCTTTTGTATGATATATATTTTCAGAACAATTATCTTTTAAATAAGGAAGACTTGAACAAATTTAAAAAATTAAAAGTTGATTTTTCTTTTTTAAATGAATGGGTAAAAATTAGTCCTTTAGACATAAAAAATAACGAAAATATAGTCAAGATTACTTACGAACGATTACCAAATATTAAAGTAGGAGTAATCAGGGAACTCGAACTGAGTATCGCTTTTGTTCCGATTTATAATCTTAGCTACCATAACAGCGCTGATATTAAATGTAGAATTTGTCTTGAGATTGTCAATAAAAACTCAAGCAGTTTAGAAGATTGTAAAAACTTAGTTATCCAATTTCGTGATTTTCTTAGCTTTGCTACTTATTCTTCTAATCAAATTGTTTCAGTTCACGCTAGACATGATAAAACCGACAACGACAACCAATACGGAACTGAAATAACTCCGATTGAAATTATATGGAATGAAAGAAAACCGTCAAAAAATTCCGATTATGTCCATCATTGGTCAAAAATGCTGTTAACTTATGATAATATTAAAGATGATTTGGAAAAAATTTTTCAAAACTGGATAGATAAGCGAGAGAAATTTAAAATTGTCTTTCAGGGATTATTAATAAATATTAGGACTCCAGAATTATATCTGGAATATCAATTTCTGAATATTGTGCAAGCGTTGGAGATATATCATAAACAAACTCAAAAAGGAAAACATAAAATCGAATATATGTCTCAAGATAGTTATCAAAATGGCATTTATCAAAAACTTCGCGAAGTTATTCAAAATTATCCTATGAAAGAAGATTTCAAAAGGTTTTTAGATGGGAAAGTTAAATACTTGTTTAAAGTTGAGAAGAATCTAAAGGATAGACTGAGAGATATTATAGATAATATTTCCTATTTGTTCGTTGAAAACAATGACGACACTAAACAAAGCTTTGCTGATACGTTCAACTCACAAGATGATAGTTTATTCTCTAGGATAACCAAAGATCAAGATTTAAAAGATAAATTTCTTAAGCGAGTAACTGAGATTAGACATAATTTAACTCACCCAGACAAGGAAATCAAAATAAAAAATCAAGAACTCTATGATCTTTTGTGTACCGTAACTTTAATATTACAAACTTGTTTACTGATAGAACTCGAAGTTGCAACCGACACCATTAAAGCTATTATTAAAAATAGAATGCGGAACCAAAATGAATGGCTTGGAGAGGATAAGTATAATTAAGCTAAGAAAATAGCTCACCTCTTATTTGTTGATGAGTGAAGGTGAATATAGCTTTTCTCATCAAGAGAAAATGTAACCTGATTGGGTAAGTAAAACTTCCCACCTCACCAATAAGATAACTGCTATATAGTTAAAATTGACAACTTAGGTTAAGATGATGCTAGGTTTCACCAGTTAAAGACCTATGGATAACAAAATTCTCGACGTTCACCATCTCACCGTTGAATTTTCTAATCAGAAAAGAACAACAGTCGCCGTTAATAACATTAGTTTTAGCTTGCAGAAAGGTCAAGTTCTCGGTTGTGTGGGGGAGTCGGGTTCAGGAAAATCCGTCACCTCCCTCGCACTCATGGGATTGGTTCCCTCTCCGGGGAAAATTACCGGGGGAGAAATTTGCTTTCGTCCGGCAAAAAGTCAGTCAAAGCAAGCAGTAGATTTATTGTCTATTCCCCCGGAAGAATTGCGTTATTATCGCGGGGGAGAAATGGCGATGATTTTCCAAGAACCCATGAGTTCTCTTAATCCAGTGTATAACATCGAGTTTCAACTCACCGAAGCAATTTTACTGCATCAAAAAGTCACCTCCGAACAGGCAAAAAATCAAGCCATCTCTCTACTGCAAGAAGTGCGCTTATTACCCAGTGATGAACAGTTAGAGGAGAAGTATATAGAAACTTTTCCCTTAGAAAATAAGGGTCATGTTAGAGAAAAAATTAGAACTTATCTTCAGGAACAAAAAGAGACAATTCTCAAGCGTTATCCTCACGAATTATCGGGGGGACAATTACAAAGGGTAATGATTGCCATGGCGATTTCTTGTAATCCTACCCTATTAATTGCCGATGAACCAACCACCGCTTTAGATGTGACTGTCCAAGCAGAAATATTAAGATTATTACGAGATTTGTGTAAAAGCGATCGAGAAATGTCAATGGTTTTTATCTCCCACGATTTAGGAGTTATTAACGAAATTGCCGATCAAATTGTCGTGATGTATCAAGGAGAAATTGTCGAACAGGGAACAAAAGAAGAAGTATTAAATTATCCCCAAAATCCCTACACAAAAGGTTTACTTGCCTGTCGTCCTCGCTTAAACTCTCGTCCCGAAAAATTACCCACTGTCAGCGATTTTTTACAAGTGGAAAAAGACTCTCAAGGTAAGATTATTGAACTACAGGAAATTACTCCACCGGCAGTTAAATTTATTACTATCCAGGAGGAAGAAAGCAGAATTGAAGGGTTACAACATCACGAGAATATTTTATCAGTAGAAAATTTATCCGTTAGATTTCCAGTTAAGGGAGTTTTCGGGCAAGTAAAGACCTTTTTTAATGCCGTAGATCACGTCAGTTTTGCCGTTAAACAGGGGGAAACCCTCGGTTTAGTCGGTGAGTCGGGTTGCGGAAAATCCACCTTAGCAAGGACAATTCTGCGCTTAATTCCTGCTACTTCTGGGGATATCTATTTCCGAGGAGAAAATCTCGCTAAATTAAACCCCAGTGAGCCAAAATTAAGACTACTGCGACGGGAATTACAGATAATTTTTCAGAATCCCTACAACTCCCTGAATCCCCGTTTATCCATTGGTAAAGCAATTTTAGAACCGATGGTTATTCATCATACCGGCGGCAATTCCCAAAAGCAACGGCAACGAGTAGAATATTTATTAGAACGAGTTAAACTTGATCCTAATTGGTTTGATCGCTATCCCCATCAATTATCAGGAGGACAACGACAAAGGGTGTGTATTGCTCGCGCTTTAGCCTTAAATCCTCAGTTTATTATCTGTGATGAATCTGTCTCTGCTTTAGATGTTTCTGTGCAAGCGGGAGTCTTAAATTTACTCAAAGAATTACAGCAGGAATTTAATCTAACTTATATCTTTATTTCCCACGATTTAAGTGTTGTCAGATTTATGAGCGATCGAATTATGGTGATGAATAAAGGTAAAATTGAGGAAATCGGTACAGCTAACGAAATTATCAATTCTCCCCAAAGCGACTACACGCGTAAACTTATCGCTTCCATTCCCCAATTTACCGAAAGTCTTGCTAGTTAAGTAGCTGGTTATAATTAAATTAAAAATGGATTTTAGCTTCGATCCCCCCTGCCCCCCTTGATAAGGGGGGTGCCGATAGGCGGGGGGATCCCCCTTGATAAGGGGGGTGTCTGACAACTTTTAACACCTACCTAGTTAAAATTAGCAGTCAAACGTAAAGGATTAGCTGCCTCTAATTGTGCCGATAAACCTAACAAAGTGATTTCATCAGCAGGTTTACCTACTAACTGAATTCCCACGGGTAAACCCTGACTATCCACTCCTGTGGGTAAAGCAATCGCAGGTAAACCACTCGCATTAGCAATCGGAGAAGGTGCAATCCAACGAATCATCCTATTAACCGCTTCTTCCGGTGGTAAATTTTCCCACTCACCAATTCCGGGGGGTTGATGTAGGAAAATAGGCAAAAGTAAGACATCAAAATTATCAAACATCGCCACAATTTGCCGCGAAATAATGTGCATCTGCTGCACTGCTTGCAGGTATTCCCCCGCGCTGCCAGAATTCTCTAATAACCATTGGTTAAGAGGACTTAATAACTGCTTGGGAATTCCCGTCGCTGCCGTTCCCGCTTGCCAAATACAGCGAAAAGGAGCGATTAAAGCCTGTAAATCCGGAGAATACTCGGTTAAATGATGCCCCATACCCTCTAAAATTTTAGCCGTGTCGAGGACAGCATTTTTATAAACGGAAGCCACCTCGCCGAAGGGGGATATGGAAGTAGAAAAAGCGATTCTCAGGGGTTTTACGCCTCTCTGAGTGGCTTCTAGGAAAGAAAAGGGCGGATCGGGTAGCCAGTAGGGATCGCCCGTCGTATAGCCCGAAATCACGGTAAGCAGCGCCGCCCCATCTGCCACCGTCTTAGAAAGAGTGCCGTTAGTGGCGATACCGCTTTGAAATTCCCCCACTGGGGCATAGGAAACGCGCCCACGACTGGGTTTTATCCCCACCAAACCGCAACAACCCGCCGGAGTACGAATGGAACCACCACCGTCGGAACCCTGGGCAATCGGGCAGAAACCCGCCGCTACCGCCGCCGCCGCGCCGCCACTGGAACCTCCTGCGGTATAATTGCGGTTGAAGGGGTTACGAGTCGGCAAAAAACCCGGATTTTCGGTGTAGGGAAAGGAACCTAACTGGGAAGTGGCAGTTTTGCCCAGAAGGATAAAACCCGCCATTTTCATTCTGGTGACGATTCCTTCGTCGTATTGGGCGATATTTCCCTGTAAAGCGGCGACTCCGTAACTAACCGGCATTCCAGCGACGGCATTTAAGTCTTTAATGGCGGTGGGAACTCCAAAAAAAGGCGGTAATTCGGCAGTATCGGTGATTTGACTTAATTGTTCCGTTTGGGTGCTGGCGGTGGCTAGGGCGCTTTCCCCGGCGACATGGACAAAACTACCGATTTGACAGTCAAATTTCTCAATTCTGTCGAGGTATAAATGGGTTAATTCTAGGGGGGAGATTTGTTTAGTGCGAATCAGTTGGGCTAATTCTAGGGCAGATTTTTGCAATAATTCATCACTCATGAGCGATCGAGTTAAAATAAGTAGATGAAAACAATTATATTCTTTAATGATAGAGATGGTTTTAAAAGAAAAAAGAAAAAATAAAAAAAGACCATTACTGTAAAAATTTCCCTATCCCCCCTTGTCTTGGAAAATTATGACCTCACAGTTAATTGAAATTCTCTCGGCTGACGAAATTCGTCGCACTATTACCCGTTTAGCTTCCGAAGTTATCGAAAAAAGTGGCGATTTAAATAACTTGATTTTGATCGGTATCTACACGCGAGGAGTGCCTTTAGCTAATTTAATCGCTAGTCAAATTGAGAGCTTAGAAGGGGTAAAAGTTCCCGTGGGAGCGATCGATATTACCTTCTATCGCGACGATCTCGATCGCATTAAAACCCGCACTCCTGCTAAAACCAAAATGCCCCTAGATGTCACGGGAAAAACTGTGATTTTAGTTGATGATGTTATCTATAAAGGTCGCACAATCCGCTCCGCTTTTAATGCTATTATTGAGTATGGCAGACCGCAAAAAATCCGCTTATTAGTCCTCGTTGATCGTGGTCATCGGGAATTACCAATTCACCCGGATTTTACGGGCAAAAAACTCCCCACCGCAGCCGAGGAACAGGTCAGAGTTTATCTACAGGAGATTGACGGCAAAGATGGGGTGGAATTAATCAAATAAACAGAGGATTGGTAACTAATCCCCGGAGGAAAATAAACAGAATTGCATCGATAATAGCCATAAAAATATCACTTCTTGAGTTTTTTTCCTGTTGAAAACACTTAGGTAAGTGGTTATAATTAAATTGAAGATAGATTTTGTCTTTGATCCCCCCT
Organism: Microcystis aeruginosa LEGE 91341; assembly: GCF_015206885.1. Classification (GTDB taxonomy): domain Bacteria; phylum Cyanobacteriota; class Cyanobacteriia; order Cyanobacteriales; family Microcystaceae; genus Microcystis; species Microcystis aeruginosa_H. The sequence continues at coordinate 10,519 of NZ_JADEXY010000095.1, forward strand.
GCCCCCCTTGATAAGGGGGGTGCCGATCCCCCCTTAATCCCCCCTTGATAAGGGGGGCATCTGATAATTTTTAACGCCTACCTACTTAACAAATTTAACCACCGAATCACCAAAGTCTGCTGAAGCTTTTACCCTCTATATATTTGCTAAATACAAAAATAATCTATTTTTAGGGCAAGGTAAAAGCAGCAATTACGGGATAATGATCGGAAGGAATAAGATTCAGCCAACGGGAAGGATCTACTTTTACCCAATCTAACTGCAAACGGTTATCATAATAAATGGTATCGATGGCTAAATAAGGGGTGTCGGTGTAATTATTAAAGCTCATTTGTTCCGATAACTCCAAATCGGCTAAAGCATCCTTTAATTTAATTTCTGTCTGGAGAGGTTGAGTTAAAATCTGACGGGGTAATCGTTGAGAATTAACATTAAAATCCCCCGTTAAAAACAGGTAATCTTCTGTTAAATCTAGTTGACAAAAACGCTCCTGTATGCACTTAGCACCTAAGTCCTTAGCTTTGTCGCTATAGTAATCGAGATGGGTGTTATAAAACTGCAAAGTTTGCCCCTCAAGAGTGCGAAATTTAGCCCCCGTTACCATGCGGGGATAAGGATTACCCCAAGCTTCGGTAATACTGCCAACAATATCGGGAGTTTCTGATAACCAAAATTCATAAATCTCTAAACATTTTAACCGACTTGGTTGATACAAAATCGCACAATGTTCATCTAATCCTGTCCCTCTGCGATCGCTACCTAAACTTTGGTATTTTGGCAATAAACGGTGTAGGTCCAATAGTTGATTAGCGCGAGCCTCCTGAGTACCAATTATATCGGGAGAATAGTGAGCAATTAAAGCCGCTACTGCTTCCCTTCTTACTCGCCAATTACGCTCATCAGGATCGGGTTTATCGTAGCGAATATTAAAGGACATCGCTGTTAGTTTCATAGCAAAATCGAGAATAGGGAAGATGGAAGGGAATGGGTAGTTCTGTCAGTGAATAGTAATCAGTAATCAGTGAACTGAAAACCCACATCTGATAACAAGGTCCGAATCTAAAACCTAATTTGTTAAGCTAAAAGCTTTGATGTACTTAGTTTCTAACCTTCTTTTTAGGTAGGAGAATTGCCAGATTCTGTGTTTTGCCCCTTGCCTCTTGCCTTGAGAAGCTGATAACTGATAACTGCCTTTTTCTAGGATCGAGAATCAGAATCTATATCTGTCTTCACTTCGGGGACAATATCCGGTCTTTGGGCATCTTCCCAACCAACAGGACGCTTAGAATTATACCAAGCGATCGAACCGATGGTGACAGCAGCCAGAAAACCGACCACATAAACTGCCACGAAATAAACGGGGAATTTGCCACTGGCCACTTCTAGGAGTAGATACATAATTTTTTCACGATTAAGCTTTTAATTTGTATATCTTAACAGAATCGGACCCCTCATCCCTATTCTCGATCGCTACTGGTCCACCAACCGGAAGGCAGCCAAACTCCACCATGAAAAGCTATTTTTGCTGGTGTCATCACATATCCCCAGGCTTCGCCGATCAATTCTCGCTCTAGATTATAAATAGGGATTCTGCGACGCTGATACTCGTTTTCTTCCGCAGCTCTGCCGGGTTGATAATCTTCCAAACTATCCAAAAACCCAATATCATAATCTGCGTTAAAAGTCAATAAAATTCCCTTGACCCAGCCTTCCCCCTCGGTCAGTCCGGGATAACCGAGGGCGGTAAGATGGTATAAATGCCCCTTTGTGTAGGCGGTTTTAGAGTTGATCACTTTTCCTGCACAGTAGGCAGAATAGTTACTCTCTTTAGGTTTCAGGGTTCCATAAACAAAGACTTCCATCATCGATCCAATTGTGCCGCTACTCCTCCTAATAGAATATCGCGAACAAATTGACTGGCTAAAAGTTCCTGGGGAAAACCGAGGGAAATGGCACTGATATTATCGAGTCTTTGCAGCTGTTCCCCAGTCAGGTTAAAGTCCACACAGGCGAGATTATCCTGCAATTGGGACAATCTTCGAGCGCCAATGATAGGAATTACGGAGTTAGGGCGATTTCTGAGCCAATTTAACGCCACTTGTGCCGGTGATTTCCCGATTTCTCTGGCTATCTCTAGGACAGTCTCGGCAATTTTCAGATCGCGATCAAGAATTTGAAAAGGTTGGTCGGTCATGCTTAAACGACCATCGACGGGGTTGGGTTGATTATATTTTCCCGTTAAAACTCCTCCTCCCAGGGGACTCCAAGCTGTCACCCCGATGTTTAATGCTTTGGCCATAGGCAATAATTCCCGTTCGGGGGTGCGTTCCTTGAGAGAATATTCTATTTGTAGTCCGATAAAGGGTGTCCATCCCCGTAGGGTGGCCAGGGTGTTTGCTTGGGAGACAATCCAAGCAGGACTGTCAGAAATGCCGATATAAAGCACTTTTCCCATCCTGACCAAATCATCGAAAGCACGCATCACTTCCTCCATAGGAGTGAGAGAGTCCCAAATATGAAGCCAGAGTAAATCGATGTAATCAGTACCTAAACGCTTTAAACTAGCTTCTACCGCTTGAAAAAGGTTTTTTCGATGATTTCCGCAGGCATTGACATCCCCGGGACGGGTGTTGAGAGAATATTTCGTGGCGATTACCCATTTTTCTCGATCGCCCTTGACAAATTCCCCCACTAATGTTTCACTGGTTCCGTTTGTGTAGATATTAGCAGTATCGAGAAAATTGCCGCCCGCTTCCGCAAAAGCCTGAAAAACGGCCCGACTTTCCTCTTTATCGGACCCCCAACCCCAATCTTCCCCGAATGTCATCGTTCCTAGACATAGTTCGGAAACCCGCAGACCACTATTACCTAAAAGTTTGTAACGCATAATTAACTAAAATTTTGAATAAGAAGTTAATTATAATTGAATTTGATCGACATTTTTGTTAAGTACATTTGAGACAATTTTCATAAGCTAACCCTGGCCTCAGTGGTTATACTAAATTCTGTTGAGAAGGTATAAAGGAGCGGGGAGCGGGGAGCGGTGAATCTGGCTGTCCACAAATGGTGCTGATAATATGGTTAGCATGGAAGCGCAAATGCAAAATGTTGCGGATGTTTTCCTCTGGTATTGCTTCTTTGAACATATCCTCTTTTTCTTCATCACTTTTGCCACTTTTTTCTATATCTAAAAAGGCTTGTAAGTAGCTGGTTATAATTAAATTAAAAATGGATTTTAGGTTCGATCCCCCCTGCCCCCCTTGATAAGGGGGGTGCCGATAGGCGGGGGGATCCCCCCTTAATCCCCCCTTGATAAGGGGGGCATCTGACAACTTTTAACGCCTACCTACTTAAGTGTTGCGGATCGATGGAAAATTCTTCCGAACAATAAGGATAAAGGCAGGTAATATTTGCTGATTGGAAACAGGTGCTATCTAAATCAATTAGTCCATCAAGAACGGCGATTTTGATGCGTGGTTCGCCTTTTGTCTGGGAGCGAAGAGCAGTCATTGCGGGGATAGCATTGAGATCAGGTATAGTTTTTGCAGGTTTTCAAGAACAGTTATAGAATAAAAGCTAGATAACAAAAATAGGGGAATTAAAGATGAGTTCAATGACCCAAACGGTACAACCCTCAACCACAATTCAGGAACCTTCTGCAACGGTGTATTGCGCTTCCCCTTTACCCGACCACACCCAACTCCCCGATAAAGATGGAAGTTTTGTGAAAAACTATCAAGAGCCTCCCCAAGCAGACCTTTTAACGGATACTATCACACCCCTTTTAGAGCAATTACATCCTGACGGTAATTACTGTCTGGGTCGAGATTGTGGGATTTATTGGCGATTGCCAGAGCATCCAGAATCCCTAGAAAAGGGTGCTGTTGCTCCCGATTGGTTTTATGTTCCCCATGTCCCCACGACTATTGATGGTCAAGTTCGCCGTTCTTTTGTGATGTGGAAAGAAACCATTGAACCTGTTATTGCCTTGGAATTTGTCTCTGGTAATGGTGAAGAAGAACGGGATAAAACGCCTGTTAAGGGTAAATTTTGGATTTATGAGCGAGCGATTCAAATTCCTTTTTATGGAATTTATGAGGTTAACAAGGCCCAGATTGAGATGTACCAGTTAGTTAATGGTCGTTACCAAAAAATGACTCCTAATCAGCGCGGTCATTATCCCATTACTCCTTTAAAGGTAGAGTTAGGAATTTGGCAAGGGGAATACCAAAATCAGTTCTTTCCCTGGCTTCGCTGGTGGGATGCGGAAGGTAACTTGTTGTTAACTTCCCAGGAATCTACTGAACAGGAACGACAACGAGCCGAACAGGAACGACAACGAGCCGATCGCCTAGCGGAACAGTTAAGGGCCTTGGGGATAGAACCGGAAGATTAATTGAATGTGTCTAACACCAGATACGACCGCGGCGAAAAGGCGGATCGTTGGGATTCGCCTTGCGGTCTTTGAACATGGTTTTCCAGCGTCCGTAATCTTCTAAACCAGTGGCGGGAATGTTATTTAGCTTTGGGTTGAGTTGTTTCTGGTTGCTCAATCTTGGGTTTTTCCGTGGTTGGTTGGTCAACATTCGCGGCAGCGGCTGCTGGTTCTGGCGCACCTTGGCCCTTCTGGTTTTTGTGTGGAAGGAAGAAGAATAGGGATAATTTGGGTGCATCTCAATTTTGTTGAAATATCTATAGGACATTTTGGGCGCACGCAGTTCGATTGCTTCTGGATTATACTGGCACTACTTTGATATAATATTCGGTCTATTCTTATCCATTTTTCCAATTTTCTCTCAGCACCTTTGAACGTTCTACAATCTTGATAAATTTGGTTCTTCGGTAATTGTTATGCAAATAATTAACTTAAAATAAAAGGTTCTTCCGAACTTACACTGTAGAAAATTCCCCAAGCTCCCTCTCTGTCCAGCAATGCTCTAAAGTTGATAAATATCAATCTAACAAAAACTCAAAGCCCTAGTACACAAGCTTTACAAGCATAAGTTGTTGATAGTTTTGCATGACAGGTTTGGTAGAGCCAAATAAAATTCGATGAGAGTGCCTACGCTCAAAAATAGCTGAAATCCATACAGGGATAAACTTGAGGCACAAACCGATTAATACCAAAAGATATAGCGTTTTCTAAGCTAGTGAGGTACACCTATTTTTTTGCCTTTTTGCCTTTGGCCTTTTTGCCTAAAACCCATAACTTTTGTACCTCAGCAGACTGAAAAACGCTATATTTCTCCTTGATAAGTATGAAGTTCTGGATTTTGTTTAAATTATGCTTTTCTCTGGATAATTCTCTCAATGTCTTGTGAGGGAACGGCGGAAGTTTTTTTGATAAGAGCATGACCGATAATTGCTATATCTTGACCATGATAAAAATAGAGGATTCGATATTGTATGGTTCCCTGTTTGGCTCTAAGCTCCCAAATATCATTTCTGAGATAATCGGCGGCAGGACGGCGCAGTTCATATGCAACTGATGGAAGTCGAGGAATAAGATGTTAAACAACATCTAAAAACATCTAAGCAATTCTTGATATTAATTACCTTTCTTTCGGCAATCTGCTCCTCAAAGAAGACGGTTATGCCTATATTTTGGCTCTCTTAGGTTCGGTGGGTAAAATGTATTCTAAGATACAGTCCTGCTGGCGAGCGAGTGGAAGGAACCACAGAGACACAGAGGACACAAAGATTGATCGCTTCTATATAAGTTAAACTGATCATATAAAGAATAAGAGAGCCATATTTTCCCCACCTTGCCGAAAAAAGCTCCCCAGTTGACCATTCCCGTGGCGATCGTTTATGAAAAAGATAATGGTGTTCAGCTAACCATTCTCAATAGACCTCTTGCAAAAGTCTTAAGTCGATCCTTGTACAGCAACATTTTTGAAGATTATCAACTACTAATAAATAATTAACTGAAAGTCCCTCCCATTATTGTTTCTATCGTTTGTTTTCGGATTTATGCAAGAGGTCTAATGCCTCCCCGTCTCCACGGTAAAATAGGCAATGCTCACCCTAGTCATGCAAGGCGTAAAATTTCCCAGATTTTCGGATATTCTCGCTAACTACTTTTGTAGGTCTTCATTGGCCCGAAAAATCGCTTCCTGACCATCACTAGAAGACACAAAACCCATAAAAGCTTTGACCGCTTCACTAGCAGGTTCTTTGTAAACGTAGTAAAGGGTACGCTGCCAGGGATAATTAGGTTCACTGGGTAAAATTCCCTCAATAGCGATCGCCCTGACGGTTTTTTGGTTGGCAATTTGGTTATAGGTTGCGTAACTAATGCCATTCAGTCCCAAAACTCGCAAAATTGGGGTGGTGGCATCCCTGTCCATCATTTTAAAATTACTTCCTGTACCAAATTCCCCCCCTTGCAGCACTTCCTGACGAAAACTTTGATAAGTGCCACTAATAGGGGGACGATTAATCACTTGAATAGTAGCAGCAGAACCGCCCACCTCGGACCAAGAGGTGATTTTTCCGGTAAAAATATCTTTAACTTGGGTAGTGGTTAACCCCCCCGCAAAGGGGTTTTTTACTCCCACCACAACAGCGATCGCGTCTCGGACAATCGGACTAGAAGCCAATCCCTGAGAACGTTCCGACTCGGTTAAAGGTCGTGACACCGCCGCAATATCGATCGCCCCCCGGGCCACTTCCTCTAATCCCCTATCAGATCCTTGAGCATTTGTCAAGACCTCTACCCCCTGAAATTTGGCCGTTAAAGCGGCTTTTAAGGCTTGATTAATCTGTACCATACTGGTAGAGCCGTTAATGCGAATTGTCGTGCCACTGGGGATAGAAGTCGGTGGGGCAAAACTAACCACTCCCTGGGGG
>NZ_JADEXY010000096.1 GCF_015206885.1 Microcystis aeruginosa LEGE 91341
GAAGAAGGATTTGGGAAAAGCTTATTAGACAAACTGCGCTATTTACAGAGTTTCATGTGTCAACATATTAGCTATGTACACTGGTTCCGGAGGATTGTCTATTCAACTTAAAATTTGATGTTATAGGAGTATTATGCTTGTCAATGTAAAGTTTTATTACAGGATTCAACGTTTCTGGTATCGGATTTGAGTTTTCAGTTCTCTGTTTGCTCACATCAGCAGAAGTCTGACGGAGTAGTGGCTTAGATGTGTAATTAATTTTGCTTAGGTACTTACAATATCCTTGTCTCCTATAGCGGTAAGCGCTTGAGTGAGATACAAACCAAGCTTTGCCTAGCATGGTTTATAGCTCGTGACACTGTACCTCATACGACTGCACACCGCTATAAAACAAAAGTCTGCATAGCCCATCCTTCCCTAATGCCTTAAAAAGGTTTGATTCGGGCAAATAGCGCAAAGATCGTCAGCAGACAACTGATAACGCACCAAATCGAAGAAAATCTAGTAGAAACGATTTGGATACAGTTAACAACTCTTTTGAGCAGATTTTAGGGGATGGCGAAAAGTTTTCTTGTGGTTAAACGACTGTTCGAGTTTTTTGTAAATTTCAATTATTGAATTTTCCTAACCTTAAAAAATACGATACCTTTTCACATTTTATTTAGGGATGCTATAGCTAACAAAGTTAATCTGGCTGGGGATTTTAAATTGTACTCGTCACTATTTAAATTGTCATCGTCATGATCTAATCAGTTAAGAGATTTAGCAAAATTTCCGGGGGTCAGTTTTAGTAACTGCATAATGATATATTGTCTTAAGCGATCGCGGCTTTGAGCCAGTGCATTAACAAACAAACTATAATCCGGTGGACAGCATTTCTCATAATTTGAACTGCCTAGGGGAAATTTTAGTACAAATGCTCGAACTTACCACTGTTGTACTCATTGAGATAGTCAGCAGCTAATCGCAGCCACTTCTTTTTTACCATATTTAGCTACACTTCGCTTCTCATAGGGATTTTAGGCTTCTTTGTCACCCCGTCAGAGTTAAGAGCAAAACAGAGACAGAAGCGAAGCTCAACCCGATGATTAGCTAATGGTATCCATAAACATCTTCAATGCTGCTTTTGAGAAGGAGACGGGTTGCTAAAGCCTCTATAATAAGTAGCCATAGAGATGCCGACAACTTCCCCTGTCGATAGCGAATAAGGAGAAAAAAAACCCAGTGTTTGTCCTCAAAGGTTACGAGTATTTTCTAGGATTTCTGCTCGCTTGCAGTTTAGTACCAATCCTATCCCTAACGGCCTCCAAAGTCCTGCGGCCTAGTGGTGGCGGTCCGGAAAGACGCACCACCTATGAATCGGGGATGGAACCGATCGGCGGTGCTTGGATTCAGTTTAACATTCGTTATTATATGTTTGCCCTCGTTTTCGTGGTTTTTGACGTAGAAACCGTCTTTCTCTACCCTTGGGCAGTAGCTTTCAATCAATTGGGCCTATTAGCTTTTGTAGAAGCATTGATCTTTATTGCTATCCTTGTGGTTGCTCTCGTCTATGCTTGGCGGAAAGGAGCCTTAGAATGGTCATAACGGCCATAATTTTCCTGATTTTTGACTTTTCATGAGAGGATAACCCGATGAGTCCCAACCCTACCAGCGAATTTAAGCAAATTATCGAACAACAAAGCGAAAAAATCCTCAATCCCATCGAACGCACCAAAGTTACCCAGGATTTATCGGAAAATGTCATCCTCACTACCGTTGATGACCTGTATAACTGGGCGCGTTTGTCAAGTCTTTGGCCGATGCTATACGGTACAGCTTGCTGTTTTATCGAGTTCGCTGCCTTGATTGGTTCCCGTTTTGATTTCGATCGCTTTGGTTTAGTTCCCCGTTCTAGTCCCCGGCAGGCCGATTTAATCATCACTGCCGGTACAGTTACCATGAAAATGGCCCCCGCTTTGGTGCGTCTGTACGAAGAAATGCCGGAACCCAAATACGTTATCGCCATGGGTGCCTGTACGATTACGGGGGGAATGTTCAGCAGTGACTCCACCACCGCAGTCAGAGGGGTAGATAAACTTATCCCCGTGGATGTCTATATACCCGGTTGTCCCCCCCGTCCGGAAGCGATTATCGACGCGATTATTAAACTGCGGAAAAAAGTCGCTAACGAATCTATTCAAGAACGTGGGACTGTTCTCCAGCAAACCAATCGTTATTACAGCACCACCCACAAAATGCAGGCCACGGAACCGATTCTTACGGGTAAATATCTACAATCGGCCACCCGTCAAGCACCTCCGAAAGAGTTACTAGAAGCCACTGGTATGCCTGTTCCCCCCGCTCTTTTGACCACGAAACAAAAGGAAGAAATCTAAATGACTGAAGAAACCACAGCTATTGTGCAAGCTGGCCCCACTTCGATTTGGTTAAGCGAAAATGGTTTTGATCATCAAGCTTTAGAAGCTGACCATAGTGGTGTGGAATTGATTAAAGTAGAACCAGAATTTTTAATTCCTCTGGCCACTGCTTTATTCGCTTATGGCTTTAATTATCTCCAATGTCAGGGCGCTTACGATTTGGGACCGGGTAAGGAATTAGTTAGTTTCTATCATCTGGTCAAAGTAACCGATAATGTCGATAGTCCCGTGGAAGTGCGCTTAAAAGTTTTTCTTCCTAGAGATAATCCCCGGGTTGCTTCGGTTTACTGGATTTGGAAAGCCGCTGACTGGCAAGAACGAGAAAGTTATGATATGTTCGGCATTATTTATGAAGGACATCCCCACCTGAAACGGATTTTAATGCCAGAAGATTGGGTCGGTTGGCCCCTACGCAAAGATTACGTTTCTCCCGAATTCTACGAACTACAAGACGCTTACTAAGTCGAGAATTTAATCACTAATTAGGTTATTGATCCTATGGGGTTGGAAGCTATTTCTAGCCCGATTTTTTTTGATACTAAATCCGCTGAGTATGGACTACATATCAGGAGAGGCACTCCCGCAAGGGGAGTGACTCTTAATACTAAATCCGTTGAGTATAGGTAATACCAAATTAAATAGAGAAAAAGTCAAATGATGTAGAATGAAGAGGTAGTAGATTATTCAAAAATCATGGTAGAAGTAACCTTAACAGTAGTCAAAGAAAGTGCAGAGGAAACGGCTTAAAGATGCAACCACCGCGAGGGAAAAAGACAAACTGCAAGTGCTGTATTGGCTAAAACAAGAAAAAGCTCCCACCCTCAAGGTGATAGCTGAAAGTTTAGGGCATGATAGAAACACAGTGCAAAGCTGGTTGTGTAAATATCGTGAGCCAGGCTTGCAGGGAATGTTAGAAAGGAAAAAATCAAAGGGTAGAGTGCGAGTTATCCCAGAATGGGCGGAAAAAGCCCTAGAAAAGCGCTTAAAAGCCGAAGAAAATGGATTTAAGAGCTATGGGGAAGTGCAGGAATGGTTGGCCGAAAAACTGGGAGTAGAAGCAAAGTATCACACAGTGTATCAAATGACGCGTGATCGTCTCAAAGCCAAATTGAAAGTAGCAAGACCGGAGTATAATCAACAGGATAAAAAAAGGGAGGAATTTAAAGAAACCCTCAAAGAAAACCTAGAGTTGTTGAGTAATTACCTGAAAGAAGAAAAAAACGAAACTAGAAAAATCCGATACTTCGCACAAGATGAAAGTCGCTTTGGAATCAATACAATAATAGGAAGATTGATCACAGGATGTGGAGTCAAACCCATCGGAAAATGGCAATGGTTATTCAAAGCCTTTTGGCTCTACGGGGCGGGGTCGCTATTAACAGGGGAAAGTTTCTTTTACCAGTTCTCTCATGTCAATAAAGATTGTTATCAAAAGTATTTAGGGCTTGCTGAATAATGGTAAAACCCTTTTAAAATAAAGCTTTTGACCTGTTAAAGTCCGATGTTCATGCTGCGAAAATAGGATTGGGACTTTCAAAAACCTTGCATTATCCTTCTTATAGTACATCGCTTGGTACAAAAAACAAGGGCAACAAAGCCTGAAACGACTGGCTACTGACGACCGACTCCTGACTCCTACCCCCAGGAAAAACTTTTTCAGCAGACCCTATTTAGAAGAGTTCTCAAAAGCCTATCCAGATAGGGTCAACATTTTGCCAGTGGATAATGGCAGATTTCACACAAGGAAGAAGTTGGTTATTCCCGAAAACATAATATTGTTTTTCCAACCTTCCTATTGTCCAGAACTGAATTCAATAGAGAGAGTATGGGAAGAACTGAAAAAAGAAATCAAATGGTCATGCTTTAAAACTTTAGAGGAATTGGAAGTCAAAGTAGATGAATTGTTTAAGAAGTTGACACCCCAGAGGGTTGCTTCTCTCACGGGATTTCTCTTCATCCTCGATGCTCTATCTGCACTGAATACAATTTAATTTGGTATAAAATGGCTCATTTTAAAACCTGACCCGATGACGTTATAATTTTGCTCGGCAAAACCGCACCAGATGTTTAGCATCGACAAGGCTGCCCTTGTCTAGCATTCACAAGAGGGGTAAGAACATCCCTTGAGGTGATCGCCAGACCAAATCGGCGAACAAGCTCTCCATAACTGAGATGGAGGCGACAGTGCTGGCAAAAACTTCCTAGGCATACCGGTCTCCTCCAGATGATCTACATAAAAACTTAAGAATGATCCCCGTCTGGTGATAGACTTTTGACTGTTAAGGAAACAAACTCACTAGATAAATCATAGATCAGCTGTAGGGAGGATCATCGAGTGGAAAGTACGCTAGGGTTAGAAATTATCGAAGTGGTCGAACAGGCTGCCATTGCCTCCTCGAAGTGGATGGGTAAAGGCGAAAAAAATACCGCCGATCACGTCGCTGTGGAAGCGATGCGCGAACGGATGAATAAAATCCATATGCGCGGTCGCATCGTTATTGGAGAAGGGGAAAGAGACGAAGCTCCCATGCTCTATATTGGCGAAGAAGTGGGTATCTGTACCCAAGTTGATGCCAAACAATATTGTAATCCCGACGAATTAGTCGAAATCGATATCGCCGTCGATCCCTGCGAAGGCACTAACTTGGTTGCCTACGGTCAAAATGGTTCTATGGCCGTTTTAGCGATCTCCGAAAAAGGTGGATTATTCGCCGCTCCTGACTTTTATATGAAAAAATTAGCCGCTCCCCCAGCAGCTAAAGGTCATGTGGATATTAATAAATCGGCGACGGAAAACCTGAAAGTTCTTTCCGATTGTCTCAATCGTTCCATCGAAGAACTGGTGGTGGTAGTTATGGATCGTCCTCGTCACAAGGAATTAATCCAAGAAATCCGCAACGCTGGGGCCAGAGTTCGTCTGATCAGCGATGGTGACGTATCGGCCGCTATTTCCTGCGCTTTTTCGGGAACTAATATTCATGCTCTCATGGGTATCGGTGCCGCTCCGGAAGGGGTAATCTCGGCGGCGGCTATGCGTTGTCTGGGGGGTCACTTTCAGGGACAATTAATCTATGATCCCGAAGTGGTCAAAACCGGTTTAATCGGCGAAAGTCGCGAGGGTAATATCGCTCGTCTGCAAGAAATGGGCATCACTGATCCCGATCGCGTTTACGGTTGCGAAGAATTAGCCAGTGGCCAAACCGTCCTCTTTGCCGCCTGTGGGATCACCCCCGGCACCCTGATGGAAGGGGTACGCTTCTTCCACGGTGGCGCTCGTACCCAAAGCTTGGTTATCTCCACCCAATCGAAAACCGCTCGCTTTGTCGATACCGTTCACCTGTTCGACCAACCCAAATACATTCAACTGAGATAATTCTCTGACTGGGTGGGGTGGGTATGGCTCACCTCGCCCCCATTGGTAAAAATATATAAAGTTTTTTTTCAAACATCTTTTATTTGCATCCCGATTGGGACTAAATTGCAACAATTAGAGACATAACGCACTGATCTTTATCAATAATTTTTGTAGCCTGAGCAACATTTGTAGGAGAACATAAATGAATATTGCTGTAGTGGGCTTGAGTCACAAGACAGCCCCGGTGGAAATTCGCGAAAAATTGAGTATCCCGGAAGCGAAAATCGAGTCCGCCCTTACCCACCTCAAGGGTTATCCCCACATCCAAGAGGTGGCTATTATCAGCACCTGTAACCGTTTGGAGATCTACGCCGTGGTTACGGATACGGAGAAGGGCGTGGTGGAAATTACCCAGTTTCTCGCTGAAATCGGGCATATTCCCCTTAATGTCCTACGTCGTTATCTGTTTACCCTGCTGCATCAGGATGCTGTGCGTCATCTGCTCCGGGTGTCGGCCGGTTTAGAAAGTCTTGTCCTCGGGGAAGGGCAAATTCTCGCTCAAGTTAAAAATACCCATAAATTAGCCCAAAAGTACAATAGTATTAGCCAGTTACTCGATCGCCTGTTTAAACAAGCGATGACTGCCGGTAAACGCGTCCGCACGGAAACCAGCATCGGCACGGGAGCCGTATCGATCAGTTCGGCGGCGGTGGAGTTAGCCCATGCTAAGGTGGCAGACCTCAGCGGCAAGAAAATCGCTATTATCGGGGCAGGGAAAATGTCCCGATTATTAGTTACGCACCTTCTGGCTAAGGGTTCTCAGCAAATTGCGATCATCAATCGCTCCCAAAGACGGGCCGAGGAGTTGGCCCGTGAATTTCCTAACCTACCGCTGCAACTATATGGCTTAGAAGAGATGATGACTACCGTAGCGGCATCGGATATCGTCTTCACCAGTACGGGAGCCACGGAACCAATTTTAACTAAAAATTTATTGACAGAAGTGACGATTGCTGCTACATCGCTGATGTTAATCGATATTTCCGTTCCCCGTAACGTCCACACCGACGTGAAGGAATTGGCACAAGTGCAAGCTTTCAACGTCGATGATCTCAAGGCGGTGGTTGCCGCCAATCAGGAAAGTCGCCGTCAGATGGCCAGGGAAGCAGAGGCACTCCTAGAGCAGGAAGTGGAAGCTTTCGAGCTTTGGTGGCGTTCTTTGGACACTGTACCGACAATTAGCTGTTTAAGAAGCAAAATTGAAGATATTCGCGAACAGGAATTAGAAAAGGCCCTCTCCCGTCTGGGGACGGAATTCGCCGAAAAACACCAAGAAGTTATCGAAGCGATGACCCGCGGTATCGTTAATAAAATCCTTCACGAACCCATGGTACAACTGCGCGCCCAACAGGATATCGAAGCGCGTAAGCGCTGTTTACAATCCCTGCAAATGCTCTTTAATCTCAGTGTCGGAGAAGAATATAGTTAGGGGCCGACAATTGACAAAAATTAAGGGTGATTCTATTGGTCTGTCAAGGTGATTTTGAGGGATTGGGAGCCGATAATTTGGCCCGATTCCCCTATCCACAATTTCAAGATTGACAGACCACTAAGCGGTTGACTCTCTAAATTACTCGTTAAGACTGTCCATGAGTGCCGGAGTTGACAGCAGGGAGCGGTATAATTGATAGTGCGATCGCAGTAGGGTGCGTTCCCTAATGCAAGTCCTACTGCTCCACCAATAGGTTTTTGGGAACGCACCACGGTCATTCATTGAAGCTGTGAGTCTAAGAGTGCGCTGTCGAAGCCACTGCCTAGCAGTACACCATCGCTAAGTGATTTTTCATATTACGTCAGAGCTTGGCGAAAAACTCGATGACCGGTTCGAGAGGGCGGGACTCGGCTAAAGTAGAACGGGGGTGCTGAATCGTTTGTATTCTTTCAGGTTCCCCCCCCTCCTTTTCTGATACCGAACTGAGGTTATAGTCATTTCAGATAAGTCTGATACAGTCTAGACCGACAAAACCCTTATGAACTCTGGGATTGATATTCTCAATCTTAATTGAAATGACTATAATTATCATCGGTCAAGCGTCAAAACATCTGAGCTTTTCCTTAATCCTAGTAATGTAAAGTTTAATTAAGAGAAAGACTTCTAGCTCCGCTCCGATGTTATATTAATAATTGAGGCTAAAGAGAAAAGCCTCCCTGACAGATCAACTGGCAAGGTTATAAAGGTCAAGTTCACAAAGGAGTAAACCCTGTTAAAGTTACATTCTGTCTCGATAACGACGATAACAGCGACCGACCTGAACGCTCATATTTCCTAGAGTAGAGAACAAGGGAGTTAGGCAATTGCAACTAAGGTTCAATGCTTCTCCAACCAGTCTCAAGTTATGAGGGGAAATACCTGAGAATCGGTAAACTGGTCGCTGTTATTGTTTGTCAACACAAGTAATTGATAATTGCAGTCGCTCTCCTTTGATGAGATAATAGAAAGTCTTCTGTTCAAAAGGATATCGATAGGATGCGACTCTCTCAACAGCTTTTTGTCACCCTCCGGGAAGATCCAGCCGAGGCGGAAATCCCCAGTCATAAATGCTTAGTCCGTGCTGGTTACATTCGTCGTATCGGCAGCGGTATTTACGCCTATTTACCCCTGATGTGGCGGGTTTTACAGAAAGTCTCCCAGATAGTCCGGGAAGAAATGAATAAAGCTGGCGCCCAAGAATGTTTACTTCCCCAACTGCAACCGGCGGAACTCTGGCAAGAATCAGGCCGTTGGGACACCTACACGAAAGCAGAAGGGATTATGTTTGCCCTGACGGACAGGCAAAAGCGGGAGTTAGGATTAGGACCGACTCACGAAGAAGTAATTACTGCCGTCGCGCGTGATTTAATTCGTTCCTATCGACAATTACCGGTTAATTTATATCAAATTCAAACTAAATTTCGCGATGAAATTCGCCCTCGTTTTGGTTTAATGCGGGGACGAGAATTTATTATGAAAGATGCCTATTCCTTCAATCTCGACGAGGAATGTTTAAGGAAAACCTATCAAGCGATGGATATAGCTTACCGCAATATTTTCCGCCGTTGTGGGTTAGCTTTTCGGGCAGTAGAAGCGGATTCTGGATCGATTGGCGGTTCCGCATCCCAAGAATTTATGGTCTTAGCTGATGCCGGAGAAGACGAGGTTTTATTTACTGCCGATGAAAAGTATGCGGCTAATGTAGAAAAAGCCGTTTCTTTGCCAGCAGATAAAGTGGCTTCTCCCTTTAAAAAGTTTGCTAAAAAAGAGACTCCTAACACCAACACGATCGAAAGTTTAGCTAAATTTCTCGATTGTTCTGCCACTGCTATCGTCAAAAATGTTCTCTACGAAGTGGTTTATGATAGCGGCATAACTGTTTTAGTTTTACTGCATATTCGCGGCGATCAAGAGGTTAATGAAGTTAAACTACAAAATGAATTAGTTAGACAGGCGAGCCGTTACAATGCTAAAACAATTTTAGCTTTAAAAATACCCGATGCTGCCGCTCAACAGAAATGGGCAACTAAACCTTTACCTTTAGGTTATATTGCTCCCGACTTAGAAGATAATTTGCTCAAAAAAGCCAGCGATATAGCTCCTAAGTTTTTACGCATAGCAGACAACACGGTGACAGACTTAGAAAACTTTATCACCGGTGCTAATGAAACCGGATTTCATGTAGTGGGAGCCAATTGGGGTAAAGATTTTATCTTACCAGAATTAATCGTCGATCTACGCAAAGCCCGGGTAGGTGATCGAGCTATTCACGATCCTAATCAAACCTTGCAAAGTGCTAGAGGAATTGAAGTTGGTCATATCTTCCAATTGGGCTATAAATATTCTCAAGCTATGAATGCTTTTTATACTAATGAAGCGGGTGAATCTACCCCCATTTGTATGGGTTGTTATGGCATAGGAGTATCGCGTTTGGCCCAGGCAGCCGTAGAACAATCCTACGATAAAGATGGTATTATTTGGCCGGTGGCTATTGCCCCCTATCAAGCGATTGTGGTTATTCCTAATTTAGCCGATGCCGAGCAGGTAAAAACCGCCGAAAGTTTATACAATGAGTTAAATCAAGCCGGCATTGAAACCCTTTTAGATGACCGGAATGAACGTGCAGGAGTTAAGTTTAAAGATGCGGATTTAATTGGGATTCCCTATCGCATTGTCACGGGTAAATCTCTCAAATCGGGTAAGGTGGAGTTAGTCGAAAGAGCCAGTAAAAAAGCGTCAGAAGTAGTAATTAATGAGGTGGTTTCCTATTTAAAAACTGCTATTTCAAAGGTAAATGCTTCTGATTAAGTGATTAAATATACAGATAATTTTCCTTGTTTATGTATTTGATGAGCGAATATGAGTTGGGGGACTTCCTGTCATAGCAATAATTTTTCCAGCGTTGCTGATTTGAGATATAAATCTTCTTTTGTGGGATTTTTAAAACCTAGACCCAAACTTGGGTAAGGGCATCTCAAAGGCTATTGACAATTGGCCAATTTTGTGATTCGCGTGGGCATTTCAAGTGATACCAGTCAATCAGAATAGTTACGAACTCGACCTATTTGGTCGATTGTTGCTTAACAATTGAGATGGCAAATTCCACTCAAATATGCCTGAATTGCCGTCTGGGTAGGCAACTCACATAAAGTTCATTTTGTCAAGGATTGTTAAGATGCGCTTACCCAGGGCCGATAATATGTCATAGAGTTTTTTCTCTCTGATGTGGTCTATTGCTATTTTACTGAATTTTGCCGATTCATAAAGAAAAAAGTGTTGCTGCCTTTGGGCAAGATAGAGCGATTACATCTAAAATTTTTAATAAGATTGAGGTTGAAAATTATCGGGAATATCTAATTCAAATACTTGGTCATGAATTCGAGCCACATAAAACCCTTCTTCGAGAATTTTTTCGCGTAATTCTGGGGATAAGTCAACGGATGCTAGTATGCCATAGAGTTTTTTATTTTTGTGTTCAGGGAAAAAGCTGCGAAACCGTTGCAAAATACTTTTTAATTGTGTAATGGATTCCTCTCTAGCATGACTTTTAACCTCAACGATATAGGCAGTATTTAGCCCACCATTGGTATAGGCAAGGACATCAATTTCTAGGTGTTTTCCATCTTTAGTGACTCGGACACTGGGACTGATAACTTCCATACCAAACCGTTGTCTGAGAATCTTTTCCATTGAAGGAAGGGCAAGTCCTTCGGTAAAGCTGCCGAATTTGGCACCGAGTCCCCCAATTTGCTGTCCTAATTCTTTGAGTTGTTTGTCAGTTTTCTTCTGTTGTTGGGCGTTTTCCTTCTGTTGTTGACTAACTTCCTTTAATAGTAGGTCAGTTTCTTTTTGAGCAGCAGTTAATTCAGCTTGAGCAGTCGCTAATTCGGCTAAGAGTCGCCATACGTCTTCTGATGTAGTTGCCATAGATGATTTTTTCCCTATGATGTGGTCTATTACTATTTTACTGAATTTTGCCGATTCATGAAGAAAAAAGTGTTGCTGCCTTTGGCTAAGATAGAGCGATTATATTCCAATTTTTAATAAGGTCGAGGTTGAAAATTATCAGGAATATCGAGTTCAAATACTTGGTCATGAATCCGAGCCACATAAAACCCTTCTTGCAGAATTTTTTCTCGTAATTCTGGGGATAAATCAACCGATGCTAGTATGCCATAGAGTTTTTTATCTTTGTGTTCAGGAAAAAAGCTGCGAAACCGTTGCAAAATACTTTTTAATTGTGTAATAGATTCCTCTCTAGCATGACTTTTAACCTCAACGATATAGGCAGTATTTAGCTCACCATTGGTATAGGCAAGGACATCAATTTCTAAGTGTTGTCCATCTTCGCTGGCTCGGACACTGGGACTAACAACTTTCATGCCGAACCGTTGTCTGAGAATCTTTTCCATTGAAGGAAGGGCAAGTCCTTCGGTAAAGCTGCCGAATTTGGCTCCGAGTCCCCCAATTTGCCGTCCTAATTCTTTGAGTTGTCGGTCGGTTTCCTGTTGTCGTCGGTCGGTTTCCTTCTGTTGTCGGTCAGTTTCCTTGAGTTGTCGGTCAGTTTCTTTTTGAGCAGCAGTTAATTCGGCCTGAGCAGTTGCTAATTCGGCTAAGATTCGCCATACGTCTTCTGATGTAGTTGCCATAGATAATTTTTTCCCTCTAATTTGGTCTATTACTATTTTACTGAATTTCGCCGATTAATTATTAATTAATCATTGTTAATTAATGGGACAAGAATCACCGCCACCAGCGACTAACATCCCTAATACTTTGATACACTTCTCTTAAGGCAACCTCCTCCCAAAATGAAGGATTAAAGGCAGGTTAGAAATAGTTTTAGAGTAATTCTAAGAATTCTTCGATAGTTAAACCCGCTTCTTTAACAATCCCTGCCATTGTATAAGCATTAACCGGATTTGCTCGTGGAATGGTGATAGTCCGTTCTCCATTCGTCATGGTAATATGTTTTCTCTGTCTAGTGATAAGGCATTAACAGCGCGTAGATGATTAATTCTAGGTAATTTTGGCCTACTTATCCTACTTCTACATAACGCACTTCAGCATCTTTGTTTAACTCTTCAATTGTCTCTAAATAGTCTTGTATCGCTTCTTTGATATTTTCTATAGCTTCTGCTTCAGTGTCTCCCTGTGACCAACATCCGGGTAAACTGGGACACCAAATTGCATAACCTTCTTCGCTTTGTTTGAGTCGAACTTGATAGCGCATAAATAGTTACTGTAGTATTTGCTAGAGTGGGAGCATTCCATTTGAGATAATTTATCTATCTCTTTATACTAAACTAATGTGTATTAAGCCAGTGGCTTGCTTGTTCTACAAATACTGTGGCGTATTCTAAGGCAATTTTTGTTTGTTCCCTAGTTATTTTAATAACTTGATCATAATCTCCTAATTGTCGTAAATCCTAGGTAATTCTTAATGCTTTTGATAGTTCTAATGATAATTCACCTGTTTGAATAAAATGTTGAGAAAATTGTTGTCGTACCCCTCGATGACTGCGAGTATTGATATTTTTAACTATTAACAGAGCTTGGACTGTACAATAAATGGCATAATAGCAACGAGAAATACAAGCACGATAATAATTTTTTCAAGTAATATGGTGGCCGCTTCTAATTCTTCATTAGCTTGATTGATATAGGACGAAATTTGGTTCACAGGACAATCCCTTCTCGGCGAATATTGTCCATTAATGGGGTTTGTCGATGAACAAAGTCTTCATCGGCGATGGGAATCAAAGAAATGAAGGTATTATATTTAAGGTCTAGTTGAGTAGCGATGTCTGCCATCCGAATCACTTCATCTCCAGGGGAAATGGGCCCCTTTAATACGACCATAATATCAATATCTGAGTCCTCATTGGCGTTACCCCGCGCTTGTGAACCAAAAAGGATGAGTTTTACTAACCGGTTTCCATAAAACTTTGCTAATTCTTGGCGAAATTCTTGTAGTATGGGCATTAGGATTTGTAATTGAGCCATTGTTTTATTACTTAGAAATTATTTTTTGTAATAAATTGTATTGATGGATGTCACTTATTCACTATTTTATCGGATTTTTGCGATTGCGTAGGGAGTGTGGAAAGATGGGGAGGAATGCGATCGCCAATGAAATGTGGATGGGTCATTCATTCGACGGCTCATAGGGTTCTAAACTTTTAATAAAATCATCGGTTTTCTTCTCGCCATGCTGCTTGACGGATAGATTCAGGGGTGATATTTCTGTTTTCCCACAGTCCTGCTAAGGCAAAGAAGTCTTGCTCGTTATCAGATAATGTTGTTTGATCTTCGATGATTTCTACAGAGTCAACAAAATCTAAAGCAGTTAAAATTTTAGAGAGTGTTTCTGCTTTTTCTTGGTCACGAATGTGTACGATTAGTTGTTTCATGGTAGTTTATTTTGTATTGATTTGGTATTAATGATCATTGTCTAATTCTGTTTTTAGCCAATTAATCATCGGAGAACTAATACGAATTCCATAATCAACTAACTGTTGTGATAAATCTAAAATTTCTTGTTTAGATAGATAACCTGCATAAAAACCAACCAAGAGAATTCCTAATGTTCCTTTGACGGGTAATTCCATAGCTTTGGCAACTCTTCTTGCTAATTTCTCATCTATAATTACCCAGTCTGGTTTGATTGAAATTGCCAAGAGAATAACTTCTAATTCTCCTCGATCTAATCCTAGTAATAGCGGTTCAAGAGGAGATGATGATGCAACTTCTTGAACTTGAATCCAATTGGCATTTTTGAGTTCTTTTGCCCCCGGTTTATTATCTCCAGCGATGACAATTTCTTGATAAACTGCCCAAGGAATAATCACTTCATTAAATAGCTGATTAAGAAGATCTAATTGATTAATCAAAGATAAGGCGATGATCGGTGTAGAATTAACAATTATCTTCATTCTCTTTGATTTTTTGGGCTAATTTACGGCTGGTTTGTATCTCTGATTCCCATTCTTCTGCTGTGTAATCAATAATGGAAAAACCATACTCAGAGAGAAGTGTATAAAATGTATGTTTATCGCATCCTAATACTTGTGCGCCGATTCCTGCTGAAATTTTTCCTTCTTGATAAAGATGCCCTAATGTATAAATTATGACTTTACGAGAGAATGTTTCTTTTTCTTCTCTGGCAGCAATGAGGAGTTCTTCGGGAAATGTTACGTTAATGCTCATGAGTGTTTAAAAATAATTTGTTTTTCTTGATTTTAGCAGGAATAATATCGCTAATTAATTGATGGTTGATAATTAAGATTCTCTATATTGTTCTCTTTAGTTGTTTATAAATTTCATCATCGTTTCGTTTGTCAATCAGCAAGATTTCTATTGTTTGCTCCTCAACACGATAAACGATTCGATATTCACCAATATCGGCTCTATGATAAGAGTATCCTTTTAACTTTAGAGAATCTTGGGGATAGGGATTTGTTCTCAGTTCGGTTATTTTTGTGGCTACTTGTTTGGCGTGTTTATCTGGCAGTTTTTTTAAGCGTTTAGTTGCCTGTCGAGATAGGTTAATCTTAAGCATTTAAAATTTCTGACAGTAAAGCCTCACTTTCTGTTGTTCCGATAAAACCTTCTTGATGAGCTTTTTCTGCCTGTAAAGCCAAAAGTTGATTTTCTAACTCGGAAAATCTCTCAAATTCCTCGATTGACAGCACGACTGCAACATTACGTCCCTTTTTTGCTATCTTTACTGGTTCTCTTCGAGCCAAGTCTAACAGTTCGCCAAAGCGATTTTTTGCTTCTGAGGCTCCTAATGTTTTCATAACTAACCTTTATAGAAACTAGCCATTATGACCATTTTAGCTATTATAGCAATTATTGACAGGAGAATCACTTCCACCACCGACTGACTTCTCTAATCCCTTGATACACTTCTCTTAAAGCAACCTCCCCCCCAAAATGAAGGATTAAAGGGACTAAGTTGGGAATAGTTTCGAGGAACTTACGACGAGTGAGACTTCCCAAAGCATGAAGGATATCTTGCCAGAAAGATAAGTCAACATTAGCAGGGGTTAATGTGGCTGTTAAGGCTTGTAATGCCTTTGCACGGTCGTATTCAGACCCAATCCCTCTGGCAACTGCTAAGGCTTCGGGTAATAAACTGACCGGTAAATAGGGCGCTAACCATCTCAATGCCCATTCACGTTTCTCTTCATCAATCCCTCTGGCAACTTCTAAGGCTTCGGGTAACAAACTTTCCGGTAAATGGGGAGCTAACCCGGTCAATGCCTCTGCACGGGAGTATTCATTCTCAATCCCTCTGGCAGCTTCTAAGGCTTCCGGTAAAACTTCGGGTAAATAGGGAGCTAACCCTGTCAATGCCTCTGCACGGTAGTATTCATACCCAATCCCTCTGGCAATTTCTAAGGCTTCCGGTAAAACTTCGGGTAAATAGGGAGCTAACCCTGTCAATGCCTCTGCACGGTAGTATTCATACCCAATCCCTCTGGCAATTTCTAAGGCTTCGGGTAACACGTCTGGTAAATGGGGAGCTAACCCGGTCAATGCCCTTGCACGGAAGTATTCATCCCTAATCCCTCTGGCAACTTCTAAGGCTTCGGGTAAAACTTCCGGTAAATGGGGAGCTAACCCGGTCAATACCTCTGCACGGTAGTATTCATTCCCAATCCCTCTGGCAACTTCTAAGGCTTCGGGTAAAACTTCCGGTAAATGGGGAGCTAACCCGGTCAATGCCTCTGCACGGAAGTATTCATCCCTAATCCCTCTGGCAACTTCTAAGGCTTCGGGTAAAACTTCCGGTAAATGGGGAGCTAACCCGGTCAATGCCCTTGCACGGGAGTATTCATCCCTAATCCCTCTGGCAATTTCTAAGGCTTCGGGTAACAAACTTTCCGGTAAATGGGGAGCTAACCTGGTCAATGCCCTTGCACGGAAGTATTCATCCCTAATCCCTCTGGCAACTTCTAAGGCTTCGGGTAACAAACTTTCCGGTAAATGGGGAGCTAACCTGGTCAATGCCTCTGCACGCAAGTATTCATTCCTAATCCCTCTGGCAACTTCTAAGGCTTCGGGTAACACTTCAGGTAAATGAGGAACTAACCCAGTCAATGCCCATGCACGGCCTGTTTCCTTGCCTATCCCTCTGACAATTTCCAAAGCTTCGGGTAACAAACTTTCAGGTAAATGGGGAGCTAACCCGGTCAATACCTCTGCACGGTTGTATTCATTCCTAATCCCTCTGGCAATTTCTAAGGCTTCGGGTAACAAAGTAGAAGTAAGATAGGGACTAATTGCTGTTAATCCTTCGGCTTGCTTCTCAGAATCTTGATTTTGCCGTACATAAGCCAAACCCTGAGCAGGTGTCCAGATTTCCTGTTTAATCAGTGCCGCAATTAATTCTGGTGGAATATTAGCCGCCACACTATTCAGAGAAGTGGTGATTAAAGCATAACGAACCTGTAACCCCATAGACTCACTCTTGTTCTCAATAAAATGCCCCTCCGCCAGTTGCCAAGCCCGGGAAACATCCTTAATAAAAATTGCCGTTTTCCCTTCCCTTTCACATTGACTATACCAACCATTATGACCTTCTGCGGTTTCTTCCCTCAGTAATAGATGAATCTGGGCTATCTGTCCCGCTTTTTCCAAATGCCAGAGCAATTGATTATAAATGTAGCCATCATCCTCTAAACTATGCCAGTTTGATCCCCCTAAATCCCCCTTACTAAGGGGGACTTCCACCTCTTTTCCCCCCTTTTCAAGGGGGACTTCCACCTCTTTTCCCCCCTTTTCAAGGGGGGTTAGGGGGGATCTCTCCTTTTCAAGGGGGGCTAGGG
>NZ_JADEXY010000097.1 GCF_015206885.1 Microcystis aeruginosa LEGE 91341
CCACACCCCACACCCCACACTCTGCCCCCAGGAAAAACTTTTTCAGCAGACCCTATTTAAAACCCCCCAAGCTCGATCGCCAGAGTCGCTAAAAGACCACTTCGGTAATCACACCCTTAATTGACCCGGAGCGAGAGCGAGAACCTAAGACAATTCGATACAATATTGTCAACAAGCATTAAGCGATTTAAACTATCGATCGAAGGTAAAAGTCCCGAAGTTATCGAAATCTAGGGGGAGACAAAAACAAGCATGGGTAGAGTAGTAGGCATTGATCTAGGGACAACTAACTCCGTCGTCGCCGTGATGGAAGGCGGAAAGCCAGTGGTCATCGCCAACTCGGAGGGCATGAGAACCACCCCTTCTGTGGTCGGTTTTAATAAAGATGGGGAGTTAGTGGTCGGTCAAATGGCCCGGCGACAAGGGGTACTCAATCCCCAAAACACCTACTATGGAGTCAAACGCTACATAGGTCGTCGCTACTCGGAATTAAACCCCGAATCGAAGCGCGTCCCCTACACCATCCGCCGGGATGAGATGGGCAATATCAAAATTAAATGCCCCCGTCTGCAAAAAGAATTCGCCCCCGAAGAAATTTCCGCCCTAATTTTACGCCGATTAGCCGAAGAAGCCAGCCGTTATCTAGGGGAAGAAGTGACCGGGGCCGTCATCACCGTCCCCGCCTATTTTAATGACTCCCAACGTCAAGCCACCCGGGATGCCGGCCGAATTGCCGGGTTAGAAGTGCTGCGGATTCTCAACGAACCCACCGCCGCTGCCCTAGCCTACGGTCTCGATGAACAGGAAAGCAAGAAAATCCTCGTTTTTGACCTAGGAGGCGGTACTTTTGATGTTTCTATCCTGGAAGTGGGTGACGGCGTTTTTGAGGTGAAAGCCACCAGTGGCGACACCCAATTAGGCGGTAATGATTTCGATAAAAGAATCGTCGATTGGTTAGCCAATCAATTTTTGGAACAGGAAGGCGTGGAGCTGCGCCAAGACCGGCAAGCACTACAAAGACTCACAGAAGCGGCAGAAAAAGCCAAAATTGAACTATCTGGGGTCAGCGTCACCGATATTAATCTACCCTTTATCATCGCCACGGAAGACGGACCCAAACACATCGAAACTCGCCTGAGTCGGGCCCAATTTGAGGAATTATGCGGCGATTTAATCAGTCGTCTCCGTCGTCCTCTCAAACGGGCCCTTTCTGATGCCGGTTTGTCCCCCGTCCAACTGGACGAAGTGGTACTGGTGGGCGGCGGCACGCGGATGCCGGTGGTGAAGGATTTGGTGCGGAGTTTTATCGATAGGGAACCCAATCAAAATGTTAACCCTGATGAGGTTGTAGCGGTCGGGGCGGCTATTCAAGCGGGAATTTTGGGCGGCGAGGTCAAAGACGTGCTGCTCCTCGATGTGACCCCTTTATCCTTGGGTTTAGAAACCATCGGCGGTGTGATGAAAAAGTTAATCCCCCGCAATACCACTATTCCCGTTCGCAGATCTGACCTTTTTTCCACTTCTGAAAATAATCAAACTGTGGTGGAAATCCACGTTTTACAGGGGGAAAGGGAAATGGCCAGCGATAATAAATCCCTGGGACGTTTTAAATTAACTGGTATCCCCCCCGCACCCCGGGGTATTCCCCAAGTGCAGGTGTCCCTCGATATCGATGCTAACGGTATTCTACAAGTCACCGCTAGGGATAAAATGACCGGACGGGAGCAAAGTGTCACCATTCAAGGCGCTTCTACCCTCAGCGAAGGGGAAATTAACCGGATGATTGGCGATGCTGCTCGATTTGCGGAAGCAGATCGTACCCGTCGCGAAAAGGTCGATAAACGCAATCGCGCCCGCTCTCTGGTGGATCAAGCCCAACGACGCTTAAAAGATGTTACTCTCGATTTTGGTAATGAGTTCACCCGTTCCTATCGTCGTCAAATTGAGTCCTTGAGTACGGAAATTATCGACGCTTTGGAGAAAAATGATGACCGTCGCATTGATCGCGCCCAGGCGGACCTACAGGATGTTATCTATGAATTAAATCGCGAGGTACGGCTACAATACGACGAGGAAGACGAGGGCTTTTTTAGCGCTATTCGCAAGACTTTTACCGGGGATAAGGAAGATGAGCTTCCCTACGAACCGCGTCGCGATCGTTATCGTCAGGATTATCGTCCCAGTACACCGGGTTATGAAAGTGATTATCGACCCAATTATTCGGCTAATCAAGATAGTTATCGCCCCCGCAATCAGGACAATTACTACAATGGCCGCGATAGCGATTGGCAAAGTCCCCCCCCTTCGGAGGAAAAAAGTTATAACAATAGTAAAAGTAACCGCAGCGGCGGCAATCGTTCCCGCAATATCCCCCCCCAAAATAACTGGGATGATGACGATGATGATTGGTTTTAATCAGTGATCAGTAAACAGTGATCAGTAATCAGTAAAAAGACAGTGGGAAACTACTATTTAATACTGCTCGCTTAATACATACTGCTCACTTAGAACTAAAATCTGATAACTAATAACTGATAACTGATAACTGATAACTGAATATATGCCACAATTAGTTAATTATTATGATGTTTTAGGAGTATCTCGCACGGCTACTGGTGACGAGATCAAAAAGGCTTTTCGACGACTGGCTCGCCAATATCATCCCGATGTTAATCCGGGGGATAAATCGGCCGAAGAAAAGTTTAAAGATATTAATGAAGCTTATGATGTTCTCTCCGATGAAGAAAAACGGGTTGAGTATAATCGTTCCTTGACGGGGATTAAGCGCCGTGGGATACGTCCGGGGGAAAAAGCCAATAGTAACGGTAATGGAAAAATGCCCCGTACAGAACAGGATTTATGGAAGTTTAAAGATTTTAATAACCTTAATACTAAGCGTGCTAAAATTGCCTCCTCTCCCCGTTTAACTCGTCGAGATGTGGAGGCAAAATTAACTTTACCTTTAGAGAAAGCCTATCAAGGTGGCAGACAAAGAATTCGTCTGGAAGATGGTAGATCAATAGAGGTTGATATGCCGGCAGCTATGATCGATGGGCAGAAAATTCGTCTCAAAGGTCAGGGGATTGAAGGGGGTGATTTATATTTAAAAATAACTATCGCTAGGCATCCTTTTTTTAGGATTCAAGGTTCCGATCTTGTCTGTCAAGTACCGATTACTCCTAGCGAGGCAATTGTGGGCGGTTTTGTGGAAATTCCCACCATTGACGGGTTAGTTAAAATGATGATTCCCAAAGGAGTTAAAAGCGGTCAAAGATTACGTTTAGCTAATAAAGGTTATCCCACTTCCCAAGGAGAAAGGGGTGATCAATTAGTGGAAATTCAATTAGTTAATCCTCCCAATCCTAGCCCCGAAGAATTAGAACTTTATCAAAAAATACGGGCGATCGAAACTTTTAACCCTCGTCAAGGTTTATAGTCTTGGGGATTATAAACTAGGGAAAGCAAGGTAAATTTGGTTAATACGCATTTAAACTGCTTATTCTTAGATAAGCGGAATTTCCACCAATCCCTTTACTGTTGCCTCTTGCCTTGTCCCAACAAGTAATTTAAATAGTTAACAGCTTATGACAAATATAATTGATACAATTAAACCATTTTATCCCCTAGCTTTTAAGGCTATTCGGGGCAATTTAGAGGGAACACAAAAACAATTATTAAATACTCTGCAAAAAATCGATCGCTCGCGGGGGGAATTTTGGGGACAATGGTTAATCTCCCAATTATCAGAATCCCTCAGTTTTAGCGATTCTCGCCTATCGCAAAGCCTCTGGGGGTTAAATTTCCCCAATCCCGTCGGATTGGCGGCAGGATTCGATAAAGACGGTTTAGGGGCTGGACTTTGGCATAATTTCGGCTTTGGTTTTGCCGAGGTGGGTGCTGTCACCCTAGAAGGGCAACCGGGCAATCCAAAACCGAGATTATTTCGTTTACCGGAAGATTTGGCTGGATTAAACCGTATGGGTGCAAATAACCTCGGTGCGCCGGTTCTAGCGGCAACTCTCCAGCAATCTTGGCAACGACAACCCCGACAGATTCCCATCGGTATTAACCTCTGTAAATCGAAAAATACGCCCCTAGAAAAGGCTCCAGACGACTATTTAGGCAGTTTTCGCTATTTATTCCCCCATGCTGATTATTTTGTCGTTAATGTTAGTTCTCCCAATACTCCCGGTTTGCGTTCCCTGCAAAGTGGGGAACAACTCGATAAAATTCTCGACATTTTACAAACAGAAAATCAAGGCAGAAAACCCCTATTAGTGAAAATTTCTCCCGATTTGGAATGGGAAGATATCAGAACAATTATTGATTTAGCTTTCTCCTATCAATTAGCTGGAATTGTCGCTACTAATACCACCACTAAACGCACGGGATTAAAAACCACAATTTTGCCCGAAACTGGTAAACCAATCACTGAAGAAGCAGGGGGAATTAGTGGGCAACCTTTGCGGGAACGTTCCACGGAAGTGATCCGTTTTATCTATGGGCAAACCCAAGGCAATTTACCGATAATTGGAGTGGGAGGCATTTTTTCTCTCGATGATGCTTGGGAAAAAATTACCGCCGGTGCGAGTTTATTACAGATTTATACTGGTTGGTTATACCGAGGACCCTGGCTAGTATCAAATATTTTACAAGGATTAACAGAAAAATTAGAAGCCAATGGGTTGACTAATATTAATCAAGCGGTGGGAATTAATAATGGACTTCTGCCAAAAATCAAAAATATTCCCTTAGGGAAAGAGTCACAGGACAGTATTAAGGAGTCAGAATAAGCAAAAGAAAGACATTGTTTATTAGGCTCGATGATTAAATAACAATTGTTAATAGAAAGAATCTAGGTCGTGAGCATCCAGCTTTTTTACAATTGTTTACACAAACATTAATAATTATGACAAAGCATCAGTTCTTAAAGAGTTTTTATTCTCAGGTTATCAATCCCTTAATAAAAGCCTTCTAATCTCAAGAGAGAACGTTTTGTTTCCTTGAGATTAGAGGACTAAAAAATTAATGATTGCTTCACATTCTAACCCCAAAAATGTTCTAGCGGCAACACTGCTAACAGTGGGAATTTCCCTAATAAACGTACCGACGGTTTTAGCGCAAGCTCATACTAATACAGGCGGACCGCAGGTGACAGGATTGAATGGTTATGAATATACGCCCCTATTTACAGTGGGTGAAACCATTAACAATTACACTCCCATCGGTATTCTTGATGGAATT
Organism: Microcystis aeruginosa LEGE 91341; assembly: GCF_015206885.1. GTDB lineage: Bacteria > Cyanobacteriota > Cyanobacteriia > Cyanobacteriales > Microcystaceae > Microcystis > Microcystis aeruginosa_H. The sequence goes on from NZ_JADEXY010000097.1 coordinate 5,245, forward strand.
GGCGTTATCAATCTAGGAAATGGGACGATTCGTGCCTTGGTCAACCACGAAGTTAGAAATAACCAAGGAGCCTCTTATACCCTGAATCCGGGTACTGCTAACCAGCTTTCCGTGAGAGGAGCAAGAATCAGTTACTTTGACATCGACACCAGTAGTCGTCAAATTATCGGTTCTGGATTAGCCTTCGATAAAATCTACGATCGCTCTTACAATATAATCACCAGTACCAGTCAATTTGAACTCGCTCCCACCATTGGAGGTTTAGATCGTTTTTGTTCTGGTGCCGCTTTCGGTCGTTATTCCTTCGGTCAAGGGATCGGTTTTGAAGATAATATCTACTTTGCTGGAGAAGAAACCAGCAATGGGACTCAATGGGTTCTCGATCCTACCAATTTCGGTCTCTGGGCTGCCCCAGAAATGGGTCGCGGTGGTTGGGAAAATTGGACAGAAATTGATACAGGTAGAAGTGATCGCATTGCGATGATCGGGGGTGATGATACCGAGTCCGCACCTCTCTATCTCTACATTGGGGAGAAAAACGGGGTCGGAGATGGTAGTTTTCTTGATCGCAATGGTCTCAAACAGGGCAAACTGTATGTTTGGGTAGGTGATGAAGGTGTGGATCCCCAGGACTTTGCTGGTACTGGTAACACCAGCGCCGGACGTTGGGTAGAAGTGGTGAACGAGGGAAGTGGGGTTGGTTTTCTCAATGGTTTTGCCACCGATAGCAATCTTCGGGCCCAAGCGGACGCTTTAGGAGCTTTTTCCTTCTCCCGTCCAGAAGATGTCTCGATTAATCCCAGTGATGGTTCCCAAATTGTTCTTGCTTCCACCGGACGCAGTTCTTTATTCAATGGGGCCGATAGCTGGGGAACCGTTTATATCTTCGATAATAATCTGGTTTTCGATCAAAACGGCAATCTCGACACCGCTGCTTCTAGCGTCAGCGCTCGCATTCTCTACGATGGTAATGATGCGGGTGGCGGTCAATTTAGCGGTCCAGATTTTGGGGTGAGAAGTCCCGATAACCTCGATTGGTCCGATGACGGTACTATCTATATCCAAGAGGATCGTTCTTTCTCTGATTTCGGTCAAACCTCTGGAGAAGAAGCCTCGATTTGGCGACTTGATGCCACCACTGGACGAGCGACACGAGTAGGTCAGATCGATCGTAGTGCTAGTTTACCAGGTGGTCAAACCGACAGCAGCCCCAGTGATTTAGGTAACTGGGAAACTTCGGGGATTTTGGATATTACTGAATTCTTTCCGGGCGCTCGACCGGGAGAAAAAATTCTAATTCTCGACGTGCAGGCCCACAGTGTGCGAAATGGCAGCATCGGCGGTCCCAATAATCTTGTCGAAGGTGGTCAATTAGGTTTATTAACTGTCCAAACCCCGGAACCGACTCTCCTCTTTGGTTTAGGTTTCTTTGGTTTATCTGCCTTGGCATTAAAACGTAAACAACGCTAAAACGATAATTTCTTGTATTGTAGGGGGTTGAAAAAATTCAGCCCCTATTTTTTGTCATTTTTGGCTCTCTTGGATATTGGGTCAAAAAGGTCTAATACTAAATCCGTTGAGTAACGCACAGAAAACGGGTTTCTCGGAGAAACCCGTTTTCTACTCATGCAAAAGGCAAAAAGGGGAATGAATAATCAGTCTTTAATAACCAGATTTAGTATAATATAGGTTCATAATAACCTTATTTTTTCAAAAAGCTGTACTTTTCAAGAAAATTATTATGCTTCTGATAGCTTTTTAAGTATCAGAGTTAACAGCAGTAGTTTGAATATTTTTACATAAATATATTTAAAATAAATGCAACAATTCAAAAACAATACTTTTTAATCTAAACTATTTTCTAATAACAGGGATTTTTCTTGTCTGTATTTCTGCATACTTAGTAATCAGAAAATTTTCCAGAATCATGTCCAGTTTAATGATAAAATCAGCCTTTTATGGTATTCATATCAACAATATTTGATCATTCTAAGCTGTACTGCATTTAAACTGTGTATTGGATACTTTAGTACAAAAGCTAAAACTACTTCCCCCCGCTCCCGTGCAGTCTTAACGAGTAATTTAGATAGTCAACAGCTTAGTACCTCCAGAAGCTATAATAATAGTTAAAGCTTACTAAAGATTAACCAATTCTTTAGAAACTACAACCAGAGACAAATTGATCGCCAAGTATTGAACTTTTTAACCAAACCACAATTCTATGTCAAAAAAATCATTTTTACCCGGTTGTTTAGTCGTACTAGGACTAACAGCAGTAACCGCAGGAGGTGTCTATCTTTATCTACGAGGACAACTTCCTTGGCAAAGATTCACCCCCTTGCAATCGGCAAAAGTTATCCCAGAAACTGCTTTCGCTAGTAGTTTTGTCTCCACGGATGCAAAAGCTTGGTCAGTGTTAGCTAAATATGGTACACCAGAATCGCGAACTGCGGTTAGTCAAGGACTAGAAGAATTACAAAAAAATATCTTCACCGATAAGATTGATTATCAACGGGATATCGAACCTTGGATCGGTAGTATTAGCTTTGCTTTCCTTCCCGCAACTACCCCCGGACAATCGGAATTATTAACGGTTATCGGGATCAAAGATAAAATTAAAGCGTCGGAATTCCAGAAACAACTAGGACAAAAAGTTAATCGCAAAACTAGCACCAGTGACTACAAAGGTATTACAATTACTGCTATAGATTGGCAGGATAATACCACCATTTATACTGCCGTTACTGGCGATTTTTTGTTGATATCCTACGATAAAAAGGTGTTAGAAGCGGCGATCAATACCTACCAAGGACAGCCATCTTTTAGCAGTAAACTGGAAGTGATAAAACTGCTTTCCCAATCCCTCAACCTACCCAATACCCTAGCAACAATTTATATCGATGATTATGCCAAAATATTGGGAGCAGATGCTAATTTATCTCCCCAAAGTCGGCAAGAATTAGCAAAAATTCAGGATATTGTCGCGGGAGTAGGTGTCACCGATACGGGATTACAGTTACAAATGGTGGCTAAACTTGCTCCTGAAACTATTTCTAACCTACCTTCCCCCAGCAGAAATCAAGTTTTAAATTATTTACCCGGAGATACCATCGCACTCTGGAGCGGGAATAATCTTAAACAGGGATGGGAAGAAGCAGAAAAACAGTCCCAAACTAACCCAGAATTACAAGCTTTTCTGCGTCAGATCCGTGAGAATTTTCAGATGGCAACCCTTGACGCGGATAAAGAAGTTTTTAACTGGATGGATCGAGAATTTGTCTTCGGAATTATCCCTAACCAGCAAGCGGTGGGAGGGTTAGGTTTTGGGGGAATGATGATTTGGCAAACCGGCGATCAGAAAGCGGCAAAAACTACCCTCGATAGGTTAAATCAATTGGTAAAAACTGTTCCCTTTATCACCATAAAAAACAGTCAAATTTCTGGCCAAGATGTGACTGAATGGAAAGCGGAAGAACAAGCGATTTTAACCTATGCTTGGCCTAATAATGATACCCTAAAAATGACCGTCGGAATTCCCTATCAACCGCAACCGAATCAACCGATTAGCAAAAGTGAGATTTTCCAAGCATCGATCGCAAATTTGCCTAAAAATAATCTCGGTTATTTCTTCATCGATGTGGAGCAAATTATCGCTAAAGCAGGGGGAATTAATAATCTTCCTGCCACGGAATTAACCCCAGAAGCAAAGGCCTTTTTAGAATCGGTACGCGGTATCGGAATTACTGCCACTATGCCTGATAAAACCACCAGTAAAATTGATGTTTTATTTTCCCTGAAGCAAACTCCCTAAAAAGTAACCGACTAAATAAAGCGATCCACAGAGAATTATCTGACTATCGGCAGATTCTTGGATGGCTTTTTTTAGTCCTAAAAATACATCGGAACAAGTCTCTAGGTGAGATAATTCTGGACAAATTGAGTCCGCTAATTTCGCTAAGGTTTCAGGATTAGCACTGCTATGATCGGGGACGGGAACTAAATATAAACTATCGCCTTTTCTTAACAAAGCTTGGAATATTTCACGATGATCTTTAGTCGATAAAATTCCCATCACCCAGATAATTTTTGGAGCCTTTAAACTATCTACATACTGCCTTAAACCAATAGCAGCAGCAGGATTATGAGCGCCATCTATTAAAATTTCTCGCTGACACCAATTAACGGTTTGTAAACGTCCTAACCAGCGAGTTTTTGCCATTCCTTCCTGCACGACTTCATCGCTAATTTGCCAACCTTGCCGACGTAAAATATTAACAACAGCGATCGCTATAGCGGAATTAGTTAATTGAAAATCTCCCGCTAAGGATAAAGGATATTCTAACCCTTGATATTTAGCACGATTATCGGCAATTTTTTCGGCAGCTTCTACCCATACCGTCGGACAATTTAACAGCTTGATTCTCTCCCTAACTACCCCCTGCGCTGATTCCGGTAATTGTCCGATAACTGCGGCACAATTCGCTTTTAATATCCCCGCTTTCTCCCCAGCAATATCGGCAACCGTCGGGCCTAAATTTTGCCAATGTTCCCGACTAATAGAAGTGATGACAGTAACTAAAGGTTGAGCGCAAACATTAGTCGCATCTAATCTTCCTCCTAAACCCACTTCCATCACGGCAATATCCACCTTTTCCCGGGCAAAATACAGCCAAGCAGCGGCAGTAATTACCTCAAATTGAGTAGGACTTTCCTGCTGGGGATCGATAAGCGATTCTATATCTTTAAGCAGGTTTTCTAAAGTCGCAGTTTCAATATTTTCGCCATTAATAGAGATTCTTTCTGTCCAATCAATTAAATGGGGAGAAATATAACGTCCGACTTTGTAACCGGCAGTGCTGAGAATAGAGGATAGATAGGCACAAACCGAACCTTTGCCATTAGTTCCCGTGACATGAATAATCGGAATTTGATCTTGGGGATTGCCTAAAATCTCCAGCAGATTTTTTATTCTTTCTAAACCGAGATTAACCCCAAAACGCTGAAAAGATTGCAGTAAAGAATCGATAGTCATGAGACCTCTTGCAAAAATCAAAAATCTGACCTTAGGTGAGGAGTCAGTAGTCAGTAGCCGGTCGTCAGGAGAATTAAGAATGAACATTAATCAATTAAATGCTCTATTTAGAGATTTTATGCAATTTTATGCCTATTTTTCTCATTTTTGAACTATCAACAATTAATTATGCAAGAACTCTATGATCAGCAAACTATAAATAATACTAAATCCAGTTATTAAAAACTGATTATTTATTCTCCGTTTTGCCTTTTGCATGAGTAGAAAACGGGTTTCTCCGAGAAACCCGTTTTCTGTGCGTTACTCAGGAGCATCAATCCTACCCGCACGGATAACCCTTTCTCTGGGGGGTAATGTCTAAAGTTTGACTAAAATGCTCGGTTCTTTTTGGATCGGTAAAACATCAAGAGAGTCAATATTAGCGCAGTATTTTAAATCTTCTTGACAGTGGAGACGCAAGAGGCGCTGACCGTGACTACAACTGTGGAACATTCCTAAAAGATCATTTTGCCATTGACGATAAAGGGCGATCGAGGCGATCACCTCATCATTACCGATCGCCATTTGCCCCGATTGTTCTTGTAGGGCATTGGCGATCGCTCCAGCACAGGCCGTATCTTCCAGAGAATAACCCCCTTCCCAACCAGAGCCAACAATCCAGACGGTTTCGGGCTGCCTATCCAATAAGTAATTAACCGCAGCTTGCCGATTGATCATAGCCGCAGTGATCACGATTGGGGATTCTTCCACCCTTTGCAGAGCGCGAGTGCCGTTAGTGGTGCTGATAAACAGACGACGACCTTTCATTAAATCAGGGGTACAATCGAGGGGAGAATTGCCCAGATCGCAGCCTTCCACTTTCGCACCGCCTCTTTCTCCTGCCCGGAGACGTTTTTCTGGTTGCCAGGTATCGCTCACCTGCATCAGGGTTTTCAGATCGCTAAAGGTTTGCACTGCTTCTGCACCGGCATTAAGGGCAGTGGCGATCGTGGTTGTTGCTCTTAAAACATCGATAACGACGGCGCAATCGGGTAGAGTATGGACGGGGGTAAGTTCGGGAGTATGATAAATGAAAACCTGCACGAGTTATACCAAGTAAAAAGTAAAAGGGGAAATCAGATCAACATACCGCCGCTCGGCATCGCGCGGGCAGAAGAAAGACAAGGCCGATTTTATCACGATGGATGTCGGCTAGTTACCTAGGGTTGGCTGAAAAAGTAGGGGCGAAGCATTCGGATAGAAAATCTACGGTTTCAGCGATAGGTTATTGTCCGAATGCTTCGTCCTTCAAGATCACCAAGAGACTTCGATTTTTTTACCTTGCTGATCTCTGCATTTCTTTGTTAACAAAACTTAACAATTATCGGCAAAATTTTGCTTGCTTTTATCGGCAGATTTTGGGATAATCTTTTTAAAAGATTTTATTCATAATGGAAATCTGCGGGTCTGAAAAAATTTTGCATAGATTCCCATTGTATAAAAAGCATAGCGCAAGTCGCCGGCAAAGTCAAGTCCTTTCCCATTAATTATGGGTTGGCTGAAAAAGTAGGAGCGATCACCAGTTAAGATACAAGGTTTTTGAGCCACTAGCTTGAAAATCTTGCAGCTGCTTGGCTAAACAGTCCCCTAAAACCCTTATCTCGTCTATATATTTATTCAGCAGAGCCTATTTAGCAGGGAATGAGTAAGTCTAACTCAAAATTCGATGATTCCATCTGTAATTTTTATGGGCAAAAATTGCTATTAACTACCCGGAGGGGGAATTACAGGAATTTCGATCCCGTCCGGCGCTAAGGGGGGAGGTGTGGGGGTTAGTTCTGGCTGATAATTAGGTTCAGGTGTACTAACTAAGGGAATATTTTCCACCACGGGAAGACGGGGAGTGATGGGTTGGGAAAACATTGCTTGAATTGCCGCTTTTCTGGTTTCTTGAGGTTCCAAAGCTTGCTGCCAGAGACTTTCATAAAAGAAGAAAATCACCCCTAAACCCCGTTGACGAGCCGCCAATACCTTTTCTTCAATCAAGGGTAGGGCAATCGGTCGATTGCGTAAACCGGTTAAAACCCCCACACCGGTGGGGATAGTTTGCTGGGTTTCCTGAATTTCGGGACGCTCTATTTGTTTGAGAAAACTGGGCAGATCGGGACGATAAACCTGTACGATTAACTCATCGACTAATCCTTGTCGCACCCAACCGAGCCAATCCTGTAAATGACCATTATAGGCGAATTCGTAGGGATTAGGGGCGATCGAAAGCAATATATTCGGTTTAATTGCCTGAATTGATTCTTTGAGATTAGCCAGAAAAGCGGTGATTTTATCGGCCCGCCATTTTGTCCATTCGGGATCCCGGGGGTTAGCTGGGGGCGTTTTTTCGGTTTCCTGTTGATAAAGGGCGATAGTATAGGGATCATAGCCGAATTCGTTGGGTAAACTCAGATGATCGTCGAATTGGATGCCGTTAATATCGTATTGTCCCACTACTTCCAAGACTAACTCCCGCAGAAAATTCTGCACCTCGGGACGGAAGGGATTCAACCACACCACCTCACCGGCTGCCCCCACCCAAGTGGTTCCCCCGTCGCGTTTTTGGGTTAACCAGTTCTGATGTTTTAAGGCTAATTCGGAGGTGGGAGGGGCCATAAATCCGAATTCAAACCAAGGAATGACCAATAATCCCCTGCCACGGGTTTGTTCCACCAATTCTGCCAAGATATCTTGTCCCTGCGCTCCCGTAGGCACAAAAGGCTGTATTCCTTCCCGTTTGGCGATCGCACTAGGATAGAGAGCATAGCCGGAATTCCAAACCACGGGATAGATAGCATTAAAATTAAGATTAACTAATTGCTCGATCGCCTGTTGTCGTTTATCCCTGTCCATCAGCATCGCAGTATCGTTGGTGGTAATCCAAACACCGCGAATATCAGGATCTCGACTTTGAGAGAAAGCGGCAGAAAAATAGCCTAAGAGTAGGACTATGAGAAAAGATGCTAAGAATAGTAATATAGGGAGCTTTTTAAGAATTTGCCGCCAAACGCCAGTCGGAATTAGAAAAGTCATTTCTTTAAGATGAAGATTAACGGTTTTAACTGGTTATGATACCAGCTTTGCTCAACTCTTTCAGGCTAGATTGACCCAAAATATATAGCTAGACACAATTAGTTAGACATATCTAACCATCTCTTGCCTTTTGCCTCTTGCCTTTTGCCTATCCTAACCAAGAAGTTAATTTTGTCCTACTACTTATATATTTACCTATTTCTTCCCTCGCCACAATTGACCTTGAGGATAGAAATCATCAAGACGAATATCGAATTGATCTAGGGCCAGTAATAACCGATTGGAAGGACGAAAAAGAAATAAGTTAGCTTGGGGAATTTCTAGGACTTCTTTTAACTTATCGGTATCGGGGTTAGGGGTAGTCAGGAAGTATTGTACATCAGCATTAAGACGATAATTAAGGGAAAGCAAATCACCTAAGTTAGTCCAGTCATTACCTTCGTCGCTGATAATAATGGCATTGGGTACAGCATTGATTTTTCTGGCAACTTCGCCATTCCAATAACTAGGAACTTTTGCCCAACTGGTTTCGGAAAGAGCATTATTAAAGTTCGATATTATACTAGCAGTTAACAAAAAAGTCAAGATAATTTTACCTAAACATTTACCTTGATTAAGCAATTGTGACAAGAAAAAAGCCACAGTTATATAGATAGTCGGAAAAGTCGCAATTAGATAACGGGTGACAGTCGATCTAGTGGTGGTCAAAATTAGATCGGGAATGACTAAAGCGAGGAAAGGTACTAGGGTTGAGGTAATCAGAAAAATAAAAGCTATCGGGTTATTGTAGCGATAAACTCGATAAAAAGCATAGATAATTAAGATTAAAAAAATTAGTCTATATATATAGGTGAAGATGTTATTAAAACCAAAATCGCTATCGCTAAATGGGGAAGTAAAAGTTAAGAGCCATAATTTACCGAACAATCCCCAATCGAGATAGTTAACGGCAGCCCAACTGGTGGAGTTAAAGGCTCTTTGAGAGTTAGTTAAAAAAACCTGTAACCAGGGTATATATAAAATTATCATTGTTAACCCAGATAACAGGAAAAATATCAAGTTATTTTTTCGCTCTGGTTTCATAACAAGATACCAAAGTATCAAGGCTGCTTGAGCAAATAAGTTGAGAATAAAAAAGAGATGGGTGTAGAGTCCGAGAGTATTAGCGACGGTGTATAAAGACCAATTAACAAGAGTTCTTTTTTTGAGGCATTTTAACAGCATTAATTGACTGATTATCGTTAACATAACTAAAAGACTATACTGACGGGACATTTGAGCAAATATTATATCAACTGGAGAGAGTGCCAAGAAAATTACTGCTAAAATTGCCGTTAACTTTGCCGCAAATAATTCTAGGGATAGATAGTAAATAAATGGCAGAGAGAGAAGACTAAAAACAATCGCTAAACTGCGGGAAGAAATGGGAGAAAAACCGAATATTTTTTCCCAATAGCGAGAGATAATAAAGTATAAAGGTGGGTGTTGAGGGTCTTCTTTAGCGAGAGATTTAATCGTATCAAAAACATTACTTTCTGGTTTCAGTTGTTGAAATTTTCCTAATTCTGTGGTGGATAAAAGACGATTTTGAAAGATAGTATCAGCGATTTCCTTTGCTTGATAACCAGTGGTTCTAATCGTCGTGTAGGATTCATCATGCCAATAGATTTTTTTATCAATATTTGCCCAACGAAAAACCACACCGAGAGTTAAGATAATTGCCAAAAGTATTAAGAGCCAATTGTTGTTTTTATAATTAATATTTGCTTGCATTTTAATAATTAGAGCGACTTTGTTTAAGATTAAGAAACTTGGTAAATTCTGGTTGAAAAAGTAGCTTAATTGTGCCAGTGGGACCGTTACGATGCTTAGTAATAATTACTTCAGCCACACCTCGATCGGGACTATCGGGGTTATAATATTCATCTCGGTATAACATCATAATTAAATCCGCATCCTGTTCGATACTGTTATGGACGATGATATTATTGGCAATAAAGTTATGTAATTTATCTACTGTTAAATCATACACTTCTGTCTCTCCATCCGCTTGAATTGCCATAACTTCATCCCAATTAAAAGTTAGGTCTGAATTACTCAGAGAGCGAGGTAAAGCGATATAATTACCAATATTTAATTCATCTAATCTTTGCCAACCGTGGACAGTCAAAAATTTATGATTGGCTGTAGCTCTAATCGTGCGACCTAAACGAGTTGTTAATCGAAAAACTGGCTTAAATCCTGTGGAAAAGACCTTAGTTACCAGTGCTTTTTCTAATTTCATTGTTTCCTCATTAAGAGCAAAAACCGTAAAATTAGAGCAATTCACTAACTCACAAATTGGCACTTTAGCACGGGGATCGGCTAACTCAACTAAACTATCACCCGCTAAACATCCCGACTCGCGTAAATCGGACATCATCGGTCTTTTATTATTGCGAGATTCCACAGCGCGACTTAACTGAGAAAGAGCAATTACTGGAGCGTGAATTTCCCTCGCTAAACCCTTAAGACTGCGGGTAATTTTAGAAAGTTCCTGAACGCGATTATCACCTCCCCCTTCCATTAATTGCAGATAATCGATTAAAACTAATCCCATTTGTCCCTTTTTTTCTGCCTGTAAACGCCGCACTTGGGAACGCATTTGAATCACACTTAAATTAGCACTATCATCGATATATATGGGCAAATTTAATAACTTTTCTAGTCCCCCAAGAACCTTCTCTAAATCATTTTGTCCCAAACGGCCCGAGCGAATCCGATTACTTTCGATTTTAGCCTCATTCGATAACAAACGTTGGGCCAATTGTTCCTTGGACATCTCCAAACTAAAAACCGCCACGGGTAAATTCTGTTGAGCGATATTATAGGCAATATTAAGAGCAAAAGAAGTTTTTCCCATGGAAGGCCTACCCGCAATAATAACTAAATCCGAGGGTTGTAAACCACTGGTCATCGCATCGAGATCATAAAATTGAGTTTCGATACCGGGTAGAGTGGTCGTCTCCTGCATCTTCTCAATTTCGTTAAAAGTTTCGATTAAAGTATCCCCCAGAAAAATTAAACCCTCCTGGGGTCGTTTTTGGGTGAGACGAAAAATCTTTTGTTCCGATTCATCGAAAACATTTTCTAATTCTAGCGTCGTATCCCTAGCTAACTCGATAATTTCTCCCCCGGTGGAAATTAACTGACGACGCATATATTTATCCATCACTAATTCAGCATAGCGATCGATGTTGGCAGCCGAGACAGTGCGCTCAATTAATTGTAACAATCGCGGCATTCCCCCGATTTCTTCCAACAGATAGTTATCTTGTAACCAACTGCTAACCGTCATTAAATCCGTCGGTTTTCCCTTCCCTTGTAAAGCAAGCGCCGCACGATAAATATCTTGATGGGTTTTCACATAGAAAGCTTCTGGAATTAAAAAATCACTGATTCTACCTAACGCTTTTGGATCTAGCAAAATACCACCTAAGATAGATTCTTCCGCTTCAATATTTTGGGGGGGGAGGGATTGATCGCTAATCATTGTCAATGCTGACTGTGCTTTATCATTAATTATAGTCATTCACCCTAATTAAATACAAATGTTCAGGTTAATGATAGGATTCAGGAGTCAGGAGTCAGGAGATTGTTTTTATTTATTCTCCCCACATCCCCACATCCCCACATCCCCACATCCCACACCCCTTTTAAACAGGAT
>NZ_JADEXY010000098.1 GCF_015206885.1 Microcystis aeruginosa LEGE 91341
ATCATCAAGATATAGGAATCGGAGACGGCGTTTTGGTCTGAGATTTAATTTAATCGCTGGCATTTACAACTATGAACTTGCTTTAGGCTATCATCAAGTAGCTGAATAAGACTTTTGCAGGAGGTCTATTGTCAGCAAAAACGGCGATCGCCTGCTGCTCAAAGATGCTACCCTAGAGCAACTACAAAAACTCTTGGAACAAGAAAAATCATGAGGATACTGCATATTGATCTTCAGGAGAGGGGTAGCAATAGGGTTGAGTTCCGATTTTTCTGGGATAACCCCAACCAGACTCGTACCTACACAAGATTTCTGAGTGAAATCGAAAATCTGAGCGGTAGGGCTGACACCGATTACTATACCCGTTTACCGGAAGATCACGCCACAACAGGACAAGGTTTATACCGATGGTTAGATGGTACAGAGCGCATTCTACAGAACGAATTAGATAGCCACCGGGGAGAGAAAATAGTTCTGGCTATCAGCACCAGCAAAGGATTAGTCCATCTACCCTGGGAATTATTACACGATGGTCAAAATTTTCTGGTGTCTAAGCTTCCCGCTATTGTTCCCATGCGGTGGATGAAAACCGGTAATGAAAGGCTGTTAACTGTGGACAACAACCCGCAGGATCGAGCCTTAAATATGGTTTTCATGGCAAGTTCTGCTAAGGGTGTAAAGCCTATACTAGACTTTGAGGCAGAAGAAGGGAAGATCCTCAAAGCAACTAGAGGAAAACCCCTATCTTTAACCGTTGAAGAGAGCGGCTGTATTAAAGAATTAGGCGAATTGATAGCCAGTAAAGATAGGGAATATTTCGATGTTATCCACTTGAGCGGACACGCTACCATCAAGGATCAGAAACCCTATTTTATTACTGAGACGGAATACGGAGATAGGCAAGATACCAGCGCCGAAGATATTGCCGGAGAATTACAGTTTAATTTACCCAAGCTGTTGTTTTTATCAGGGTGTCGGACAGGCTACTCCGAGGGTGATGAGATCCTTTCGATGGCCGAGAAGTTATTAAAAAATGGGGCTAAAGCTGTTTTGGGGTGGGGTCAAACCGTCAGGGATAACGAAGCTGCTGACACGGCGGCCATCCTCTATGAAAAGCTTTCCCAAGGCTTTACTTTGAGCGAGTCGTTAGCTTTTGCCTATCAGAAATTATTAGGAAATCAGGCGAGGGATTGGCATTGTTTACGCCTCTATGTGAGGGGAAGTATCCCAGAAGCTTTGGTAAGGAGAGGACAGAAAAAACCTTTACCTCCCGTATCCTTTGTTGACCAATTTGTGGCCCCAGAAACGAAATATTTGCGGGTAGCCACACGGGAAACTTTTATCGGTCGCCGTCGCGATCTTCAGGATTGCTTGCAAGTGCTGAAAAAACCCTTTGATAATCCTAAAGCAATTCATAAAGCTGGGGTTTTCCTGCAAGGTTTTGGTGGTAACGGGAAAAGTACCCTCGCTGCTCGTCTGTGCGATCGCCTTCCAGACTATACTAAGCTTGTCTGGTGGCGACAAATTGATCAAACTAGCTTAGTTAATACCCTAGCTAAAAAATTAGAGCGTTCACAACGTCGAATCCTTCTGGATTCTAATGAGGAGTTAGACTATCGCTTAAAGGATGTTTTTAGTCAGTTAAACCAGCCTCTTCTACTTATTCTTGATGATTTCGAGTGGAACTTAGAATGTCCTTCAGCCAGCGATGACTATATCCTTAAAGCAGGGGTAGCTCAACTATTACAAGCTCTAGTTTGGGCGATACAGGAAACTAATTACTATCATCGCCTGATTATTACCTCGCGCTATACCTTCAACTCCCCTCTATTAGAGGAATTTTATCATCTGGAGTCTTTGCCCTCGCTCCAGAAGTCTGATTTAGAAAAGAAACTGCGGCGGTTAGAGCATTTTAGTTCGGGTAAGATTGATAAAAACTATATAGAAAGAGCTTTAACCCTTGCTGATGGCAACCCCCGTCTGTTGGAATGGCTCAATAATGAGGTTTTAAGTTCAGGGGATATAGATGCTAAATTGCAGTCATTTGAGAATGGATCTGATGTTACTTGGCGCGATAAGATAGTCTGGCGGTTAGAAGAAAAACCGCAACTCTTGACAGATGAAGCCCTTGAAAAAGTGGTCAGTAATTGTCTTATTTATAACCTCCCTGTCCCTTTTGCTGCTTTAGAAGCGGTTTGTCAATCTGTTCCCAACTATCATAAAAAATTAGAACAGGGACGGGATAAAGGTTTGATCGAGAAGATCCAGAATGACGACAGAGAAACCCTCTACCGCGCCTCCCACATCAAACACATTAACCCCCATATCGAGCTTCCCAAAGATGCGAGTAAGCTTTCTGCTTTAGCCGGAACAGCAGCCAAGGCTTTAACCGAACTTTGGGGGAATAAAGAGAACGACAATAAGGCGTTCCCTGATCCAGGGAACAAAAATAATACAAGATGGGGGGAGATTTTCCGTCTAGCTTTTGCAGAGATAGAAAACCCTGAAAGGTTTAGGGAACAATTCGATAAGATGATCTCGGTACAATATAACCAATCAGCTGATAGTGCCTACCAAAAAGAACTGATAAAACAGAGGGAACATCTCATAGAAAACCAAGGGCAAATCTATCAAAAACTAGAGGAGTACCTACAGCAACAGGATTGGAAAAAAGCCGACTACGAAACCGCTTTCATTATGTATCAGTGGATGGTTATAGAAAATTATCATGACTTCGACGACCTTTTTAGAGAAGTATCCCTAGAGGTAATCGATGAGATTGATCGTCTCTGGATGGACTACAGCGAAGGGAAATTTGGCATCAAGGGACAGGCGAAAATCTTCCATGACCTTGGGGGTACAGAAGACTATAATCGGGAAGTATGGGAGCGTTTTGGCGATTGCGTTGGCTGGCGAAGAGGAGGTATATGGTTGGAGCTTGAAAATATAGAATATCCTGCCACAGCAGACTTGAGCGACTTTACATTTCCAATTCTTATATACCATCACTTTTACCAAGGTGGGGGTGGGGGAATTGTTTATGGAGCGAAGAGAATTTCCACGTTAGCTTCAAGACTTGAATCCCAAGATATTTAACTTAGGTGCTAACAATCGGGTAAAATTCTATTTAGAGGCTATAATCAGTGCATCCATATATTGACGTAAGTATAGGGTAACTTCTTGAAATCCAATTTCTGAAAGTTCAGAGATTGTTTCATCTTCATAGCGTATTCTATTAGGTTGTTCATCCGTAGTATAGTGCAACATAACCTCTTCCAGGAGATCGAACCTTTCAGCAGATACAAGGACTTCAAAGAATTTATCATATTGCCACTTTATATCACGGTTATGCTGTTCACCTCTTTGCGCGATTTTATCAGCGTCTAATAACTTACCTCCAATGAGAAGCCGACTATATAATAGTTGAAATACTTGAAAACGATAGAGTGCCAACATATTGTGAAAAGTGAATCCAGAAACAATAAAACTAAAGTTATTCAAAGGATAACTTTGCAAAAAGTTTAAAACATCATCCTGAATAACAACAAGAGTATCTTGAGATAGGTAATGTGAAAGCCTTGAGCGGATTTTTTGAATCATCGAAGGTTCGTTATCGATAGCGATTATCTTAATATTTTTTGCTTCAGATAGGATCATCTCAGTTAATTCTCCATCGCCACACCCAATTTCTAGGATCAGCGATTCCTTTGGGCAAGAGTTTTGATAGTTAATTAGTAGTTTGACTAACTCTTGTCTTAACTTTTTAAGATGAGGACGAGCAGATTGCCAGAGACTATAATCATCACCTATCTTGCCGTCAAACCTTCTTTCTATAAGTTGATTATTTTCCATAAATTATAACTTAGCTATTTTGGTGTACATAGTCAGAGACTTAATTTTGCTGAAAGACTTGCCGAACATAATATTTAGCTTTTGATGGCAATTCGCTACTTCCTCTAAACGCTTAACTTTGGTACTTTGACTCATTCCAATTATAGCATATCTTTACACTTGCAGAACTTCCACAAGCAAACTTAAGATAAATATCTTATCTGAAAGCAGAGCTAGACTCTAGCCTACTATTAATCATGTATTAGCCTCATAATAATGCTGAGGTTTCCAAGACTCCTACGTATCCCTTCAATTTCTACAATAAAATCTTCCACTAATTCATGTTCTACATCTTCACGAACTCCTATTTTACTCGTCCATCTTCCACTGTTTAATTGCCGACAGGCGTGAGAGGGCCTACCATCAATAGTATAAATAGCGATTTTTTCAACAAAAAAACCGTTAGGACTAAACTCTAAATGAGGATCACGAGTTGGGCAAACTTCAAAACCGTTGGTGCTATAGGCATCTATGAAGGCACTTAGAGTGTTCTCCCTTCGTACTCCAGCCGGCCAATATTCAGTCTCAAATCCATCGGGAAACCAACAACGTTCTTGATCATTTACTGCCCAAGCAAAGGAATTGTAATAAAGAGTTATCGGACTGGTTATATGACTATCACCGTTAATGATTACAATACACATACTTTTTAAATAGATGATTTAGTGTTCATTAATATATCCCCTTTAATATATCCCTTTCGGATACCCCAGTGCAACCAAGCATCGATCATCTCCTTAGACTTACCCCGGCTGTCTTTAGGAACCGGATCTTCACCAGAAATAGCTTTTAATGCCCAAAACCAACGGCTAGGAAGGCTTTTTGGCTCTTTAAGATTTTTGAGCAAAAATGGTATAACATCTTGCCCCATTCCAATAATTCTCTGATAGTTAGGATGTATAATCGCCTCATGGGTTGAGGATAAATGACTTGTTTCATTAATCCAATCTTCAGCAAGACTTTCAAACTCCCTTAGTCTCTCTGCCCGAGTTTGTTAACTAATATGGCAAGTAAAGAAGAAAAACTTTGTAAAAAGCTAAGATTATTATCGAATAGCTTGAACTTATATCCAAAAAATAGAGCAATAGCTCCGATGAATTTTCCCTCAAAGAAAAGTGGGAAAACGCCAAAGGCTTCAAGTTTTGAATCTTCAAAATGTTTTAAATCAGTTTGAATAAACCGATTATTGTTTTTCTCCTCATGTACTCCTTCAATAAATTGACAAGTATTTGAAGAGATTTTTTCTGCAAACTCCTTTCCAACCTCTTCAAGATAAACTCGACATGAATTACTTACTCCAGATACTTCAGAAAATCGTAAAACTTCCATTACTTCAGAAGACAAGTTTTTTCTGTAAAGAATGGCAACTTTATATGGAGTCTCGTTGCCGACTAAGTATTTGAAAATTTCGTCATACATCCTTTCTTGATACTTGTCGAAGGAATCAACTGGGATAATATCTGCAAGGTATGTCAAGTAATTGAGTATATTAATCTCAGAATCCCTGTGAATATTAGATAGTTTAGCAGAGGCGACTCCTGCTAAGAAAGCTACTGTACAGGGATCAAAGCTTGCCAGATCGTCAATATTGCCCTGATCGTCAACTTTGTTTATAATTCTCAATACTCCATAGGTTTTGTTTCGTCCATTCAAAGGTAAGGCAATGGCAGAGATTAATTTGCCTAGCTTATCAGAATATTCCTGCCTATACTTCAAATTTTCATACTGGAAAAGCTCTCCAGTAACCTTCCCATATGATCCATCAGATGGATTGGCAGCGCTGCCAGTGAAACTCTCCCCTTTCGCATACCTCTCTTCTTGTAGCCATGTATCATCTATTGGCTCACCATTAACGTCTTTGCCTTGAATGGCAAAACGCTCTAGTACATCATCCTTAGAGATTAAAAAAATCGCTGCAACTTGACACTTAGCTTCTTCACAAACTTTTTTTAGAATATATTTTACCGTATCTTTCTTATTGCTTGTAAAATTCATTAAGGCTTGCTCAAGTTGTTCAAAATCAGAAAGATTGTCTAATCTTTTTGTTTGATAACTTATAAGGTCGTTTCTAGTATTTAAAAATTGATTAGCCTTAGTTGCAGTATCGTCACATTTCTCACCTTGTAAACTCTCAGGCATTTAGTTGCTCCTTGAAATTTAGTCAGTTTACTCAAGATTCCCATCACACTCAAACTGAAATGTCGAGGCTAATGAGAATACAAGTATTATGGTTAATTAAGAACAATTATGCTAATGATAGTTTTATCTATCAATTATCAAGTGTAACATGGATTTACAGGTTTGTCAATTGTAGTGTCTTCGGTCTGCCATCTTTCTGCCGATCACTCATCACCGTTACCCTGATGCCCTTGGTATAGTTAAGCCGATCAATGCCCTGGAACTCAATACTTCTCGGATAATAATACGAGGCTAGGGGAGATGGGTTTTCAACTTTCTCCCCTGCACCGTGCTTTCTTGCAGTCTCAACCAAAGATTTAAGATCAATCGAGAAATATCGCCCGCTGCGGGTTGTGACAATTAGTCAAGATGAACTGATGAGCCACCTCAATAATTTCTGGCTCTTCGGTTTGTGTTATGCAATGGACAGGGGTTATAAGGGATGGAACCCTTATAGAGAAAGGCATTTAGCGATTTTTGTTAATTGTTTTTTATCTAGAGCGAACTAATCAATTAAGTCTCTTACCAGATAATGATTTAGTCGATTTATGTCCCCCTATCGAACCATACCAAGTAACGAAGAACCTAATTTCTGGACTATTGGCCTCCCACTCCTCCCAGAGGGATAGCTAACCCGTTGGAGCTTTATTGCCCTTTTTGGTAATCTTCACTGCTGCCAGTAATTTACTCCCCCAATGGTCTTGGATTATCGTTAGTCCTGTGGATTTTCAATGTTTCGGGCAGCATGAAGTACCGCAATAACATCGATTTGCTCAGGCTTGATATAATAAATTATGCGATAAGAACCCTCGATAACTTCTCGGATCTGCTCAGTTTCAAACTCCGGAACAAGACGACCCGAAAAGGGAAAATTAGCGATCTGTTCTGAGCGTCTGGTCAATCTTTCCACCAGTCTTTGAGCATATTGAGGGGAGTTTTGTGATATATAGTTGTAGATGGCTGATAAATGATTAACGGCGGTTTCTGTCCAGAAAACTTTCATGGCTCTAGCTTGAACTTAGTGCGTACCTCTGCCACAGAAATAACCTTTCCCGCCTCACTATCGGCTAACCCCGCTTCAATTGCCTGTCTCACATAAATCTCATACATCAAATCATCCCATGTAGAATTATCTGGCAACTTATCGATTAAATTTCTGGCTTTTTGTTTAATATTTTTTATTTCCATAATGGTTTCCCAAATGACTCCTGACAGTTTACATTATCAACTATTCATTATTAATTAAAAGGGCGATCGCAAAATTACGCCTTCTTAACAAAGAGATTAAACACCTTAAGCAAAACCCAAAGGTTGAAACTGAGCATCATTGATAATTTTAACCGTTTCCCCCGACTGCTTAATCACAAACAAACCGCGCCGATAAGCATAGACATCTATCCCCTGATCAATTTCAATGCCTGCCACTGCCCCATAAACCCGAAACTCTCGAAATTGGGGGAAAGCAACCTTAAATCGCTGTAATCGGCTGACAAAATCATCTACATCATCCCTCGACAGTCGAGATTTACATTCCACAGCCACCAACTCGCTCCCATTCACCGCCACAATATCAATCTCCATTGCCGCCCCAGAACGCTTACTTTTCAAGCGACTCATCGTTTGGGTGACATCAATGCCCCGTTCCTGAAATAAACGCACAACCGCAGGCTCCACCAGTTCTTCAACGAATCTACCCCAGCGCGTTGTTAGATTATTAACTGCTTTGGTGGTTTCTTGTACCTGTTTTTTTAATTCTTCCATCGTGCGATTAGCTTCCTCTCTGCGGCGATCGGCTTCGGCATTGCGGCGATCGGCTTCGGCACTGCGGCGATCGGCTTCGGCACTGCGGCGATCGGCTTCCTTTTGAAACTCGGCAAATTGTGCTTCAGTTCTTTCAAATAACTTGTAAATATCGGCGATCGTTACAGCGTCTGACATAAGAAGATTCTTCAAGATTGAGAAGTCTAGTCCCATTCTAGCGACTTGGCGGAGAAGAAATGTCCCTAGCTTCTCATCCGTGTTTTTTCAATTAATTATTGACTATCAACTAATAAGCGATCGCAGTTCAAGGGGAAGGGGTCAAAGGTCAAAAGGCGATCGCGGTCAATGGATAATTATCAACTATAGCTCCTGCGGCCATGGGCTACTATTTTGAGCATCAGGAAGAAATCAACTGGAAAATCACCCAAGAATGGGATTCAGATACAGGTTAGCATGACGCGAATAGCTAAATCACCTCTTTACACCGGGATGAAAGAAGTGACTTTTCCCCCCTTCCCCCGAATGTACCCCGTAACTGATATAAGTAGAGATGTAGGTCTATAACCAAAATTGCCGCATCAGTTCGGTTAGGTGACTGTTTTTCGCTTGTCTAGGAGGGTAGATATGCTCAACGAATTAATTTATGAAGGATTAGGTTTAAGTGCTGTTTTCGGAGGACTATTCCTCTGGTCGCGCTCTGGTCTCGTCAGCAAAAATACCGCCCTTTTAGCCGCACAAGCGCAATTACAGCAAAGTAACTCAGATTTGTCGGTTCAAGTCAAGGGTTTAGACGTGGCGCAATCAGACTTAAAAGACGAAAATCAGCAGCTGCACGCCAAAATCATTCACATAGAACAACATTCCGCCCAATTACAGCGCAAAGCTACGGATTTAGAAAATTCTCTCCAGTCCCTCCAGCAAGCTGTGCAAATAGGTGAGAGTGAAATCGAACAACTGAAAACCACCGCTAAGGAAATAGAAGCGGAGAAAGCTGGTTTGATGGAGCAGTTAGAGGCAGAAAAAGCCCAAATTACTAGCCTAGAGGCACAGATTCAAACTTTAGAGCAGCAAAAAGGCGAAATTAACCGTCAATTTGATTTGACTAAAAAACAGACCACCTCTCTCTATAGTCAAATTCAGACCCTAGAACAGGATAAAGCTCTCTTACAGCAAGATATAGAAAAAGCTGAGGAATTAAGGGCGAAAGTTGCCGATTTAGAGCATAAAAACCGAGAATTAAGCGATTTAGCCGCCCAAATTCCCAACTTGCAAGGTCAAATTCAAACCTTAGAACAGAATCTGGCTCACCAAACAGAACAGTATGAGCAAGGACAGCAGGAAATAGCCAGCTTACAGGGTCAAATTAGCGGGTTAGAGCGGGAAAAAAAGTCTCTCAGCGAAGATTTAGCCGCAATTCAAACTCGATCGCTCTCTTTAGGGCAAGAATGCGACAATTTAACTATAAAACTGCAAGAAACCGTCGCTCAAGTGACGGCCATAACCGACGAAAAGGACAGTCTCGGCGCTCATCTCGAAGCAGCTAAACTGGAGTTACAAGCTTTAGCAGTCCAGAAAGGGGAATTATCGGCAGAATTAACCACTGCTGCCGAAAAAATTGCTGATTTAGAAGGGCAATTACAGGAATTAACCCAGTTACCGCCACAATTGGCTGATTCTCAGGCAAAAATTGCTGATTTAGAAGGGCAATTACAGGAATTAACCCAGTTACCCCAACAGCTAGAAACCTATCGGGAAAACATTTCTAATTTAGAGATTCAACTACATCAATTAAGTGCCGAAAAAGACCAATTAGAAGCCACAACTTCCCGTCATATCGAGGAATTAAGCCAACAAAATCGCCAACTAACTCAAGATTTAGAAGCCCAAAAAACGGCAGCTAAAGCTTTAGAAAAGGAAAAAATTAAGTTCGAGGGTGAGTTAACAACTAAGCAAGAAGAAATCGCCGCTTTAGAGGTTAAAATTCAAAACCTACAACAAGAAAGAGACGATTTCTCTCGACAAACTGCCCCCATTACCACTAATGAACCAGAAGCAATTATTAGTGAAACTCCAGTAATAGAAGAACCAGAAACCCCCCCGGTGATTGCCGAGGAGACTCCTGTAGTAGCAGCAGAAAAAATCACGGTTGCCGATACAAGTTTAGAAGTGCAACCCGTAGCAAAGATAGTCCAGACGAGTCAAGAATCCGCCGAAAATACCCTAAGAGGAAAAAGCCTAGTTATACTAGGAACCTTCAGCAAAATCAGTCGCGAGCAAGCGAAATCATTGATTATTAATGTCGGTGGTACTGTTACCGGTTCCCCCAGTGCGAACACTGATTATATTCTCCTCGGTAAAGCTCCCGGTGAGAAACTCAAAAAGGCTCAAAAATTAGGCATAAAAACCCTTTCAGAAGCCCAATTTCTGCAAATGGTAGAATCCTAAATCAGTTATCAGTTGTCAGTTATCAGTTATCAGTTATCAGTTATCAGATTTGAGTTCACTGTTCACTGAAAATACACCCCACTTCATAATTCATAATTCATAATTTATAATTTATAATTCCCTTTCCCTTAATTACCAAAATTATGAGTCAAAAAATTGCCTTTTTAGGATTAGGAGTGATGGGAGCGCCGATGACGGCTAATCTTGTCCGTCAGGGTTTTGCTGTCAATGCTTGGAATCGCAGCCCAGAAGCGCTGGGGATAACCATTGCCGGGGCAGCGGGTGCGAACATTTGTTCTAGTATTGCCGCCGCCGTCAGGGATGCCGAGATTGTCTTTACCTGCGTCGGGGATGTGCCTGACGTGGAAGCGGTAATTTTAGGACCGGGGGGTGTCGTGGAATCGGCAGCGGTGGGAACTCTGGTGGTGGATATGAGTACCATTGGCTCTCAAGCCGCTAGGATGATTGGGGAAAAGCTAGAGGAAAATAATCTCCGTTTTCTCGATGCTCCCGTTTCTGGGGGCGATATTGGGGCGAAAAACGGCACTTTAACCATTATGGTGGGGGGGAAAGAAACGGATTTTCAGACTTGTTTGCCCTGTTTTCAAGCCATGGGCAAAACTATTCGCTGGTGTGGCGAAATTGGCAACGGACAAGCGGTAAAACTCTGTAATCAAGTCTTGGGGGCGGTTCACATGGTGGCGCTGTGTGAGGCTCTAAAAATGGCAAAAATTCAAGGATTAGACCCCAATTTAGTCATAGAAGTCTGTAAAACGGGGGCGGCAGGTTCTTGGGCGTTGGAAAATTTGGGACCAAAAATACTCGCCCAAGATTTACAGCCGGCTTTTATGATTGAACATATCTTAAAAGATTTGCGATTAGTCAAAGAAACTGCCCAGACAGCCGGGGAAATTCTGCCCGGGACAGATTTAGCGGAAACTCTATTTAAAGTAGTAGCGGAATTGGACGAAGGCAAGGGAATTAAACAGGGAACCCAAGCGATGATTCGTGCCTACGATTAAGCATTTTGTTGGCGATAAATATCATCGGTACGGGCAGCCATGATGAAATCATTTTGATGTAATCCGCCCACGTCATGAGTCCACCAAGAAACGGTAACTTTACCCCATTCTGTCAATAAAGCGGGGTGATGGCCTTCTTTTTCCGCTGCTTCTCCCACGGCATTAGTAAAGGCGATTGCCTCTTGAAAATTGGCAAATTTATAGAGTTTTTGCAGACGGGGAATCCCCTCGTATTCTAAGAGATTCCAATCGGGAATTTTAGCCTGTAAAGCGGTAATTTCCTCGGCAGTGATAGGAGAAGAACCCGATTGATAAGGTTGACATTTTTGTTGAGCAAGTTCGGTCATAGGGGTATCAATCCAGATTTTTTAAGTAAGTAGTTATGATTAAATTGAAGATAGATTTTGCCTTTGATCCCCCCTGCCCCCCTTGATAAGGGGGGTGTCTGACAACTTTTAACAGCTACCTACTTAGCTTTATTATAGAGGAAAATACCCCAGAGAAATTTTCTATTCTTCCTCGGACTCTGGAGAACTTACCCAAGGGGTAGAAGATTCGGCAGCTTTCGGGAAAGAAAAAGATTTTTTCGGAGGAGAAGGCAATAATTCCAATTGTCGATTACCGGTTTTATAGCTAGTTTTATTTTTATGCTCTCCCCGTCGTCGTTGGGAGGTTTTTTCCTCCGTCGTATTTTCGGCTATTACTTCATACAAAATCGCCCGTTTATCCTCTTGTTGACCTTTTCTTAAAACCCGTCCTAAACGCTGAATATATTCCCGAGTGGAACCGGTTCCCGATAAAATAATCGCGATGCGTGCTTCCGGTACATCAACCCCTTCATTAAGAACATGAGAAGTCACCAGAATTTTGTATTCTCCCTGACGAAAACGGGTCAGGATTTCATGGCGTTCTTTCACGGGAGTTTGATGGGTTATGGCAGGTATTAAAAAGCTCTCGGAAATGCGGTAAACTGTGGCATTATCGTTGGTAAAAATTAAAATTGGTTCTGGATAGTGTTCACAGATTAACTCGGCTAAAACCCGCAATTTTCCCTGGGTTCCAGAGGATATTTCCTTCGACTCCCGGTGCGCTAACATGGCGCGGCGCCCTTCGCTACTTCTGGCACTAATCATGACAAAATTTTGCCAACCATCTAAACCGGACAAACTGAGATTATTTTTTCTTAAAAAATCATTGCGAATTTTAATTGCTTCTTGATATTTTTCCTGTTCTTTGGCAGATAGTTTCACTTTAATTTGAATTATTTCATGATTCGCTAGGGCTTTTCCTGACAAGTCTTGGGGACTTTTTTGATAAACAATTGTACCGATAAGATAATCTAAATCCTGATGACTACCATCACCGCGATCCGGTGTTGCTGTTAAGCCTAAACGATAGGGTGCGATCGAATCTTCCGCTATTTTCCGAAAGAAATCCGATGGTAAATGATGACATTCATCAAAAATCAAAAAAGCGTAACGATTGCCAAGAGTTTCTGAATAAATTGCCGCACTTTGATAGGTGGCGATTAAAATAGCACTATTATCCTTAGAACCTCCCCCTAATAATCCCACCTCGGCATCGGGAAAAGCTGCCAACATCTGGGCATACCACTGGTGCATTAAATCAATAGTTGGCACGATAATTAAGGTACTGCGGGGAGTCGATTGTAGAGCCAATTGGGCAAGATAGGTTTTACCAGCAGCGGTGGGAAGGACGATAACACCCCTTCTTTGGGATTTTTTCCAAGCGATTAACGCTTCAGTTTGGTGGGGGTAGGGTTCCCGTTCAAAACTGGCAATTAATTCTAAATTGTTGAAAGCTTTTGCTTCATCTTGGAAGTTAATGCCCTCCTCCTGTAGGGTTTCCACGAGAGGACGATAATGAATGGCCAAAATGCGAAATCTTTCGATACGATCATCCCAAGTGGCAAAATCTAGCCATTTTTTCCCTTTTGGTGGTGGATGGAGAATTAAGGTTCCTCGCTCATATTTGAGGGTGGGTAAGCGCATGAAGTGGTGCGGGAAGATGGGGGAATTATGAATTATGAATTATGAATTGGGGAGCAGGGAATTATGAATTATGAATTATGAATTATGACTTGGGGAGAGAGGGGAACAGGAAGAAAAAAAGCTGATACTAAATCCGTTGAGTATAGGCTACAACTTCTGTCTCCTGTCTCCTGTCTCCTGTCTCCTGTCTCCTGCCTTCGTTAACGGGTTAAAAAAATAGAGTGTGAATTAACACACTCTCAGCATATCGGAACAGCCAAAGTTTAGCAATAGATTAAATCTTTTCGGTTAGCTTAGTCAAAACGCGATTGGAACGTTCCACAAAAGCTTGCATTCCCTCGGCATCAAATCCTTTTTGAGCGATTAAAGCTAAATCATAAACGTGCTGACAGAGCATTTTCGCTAATTGCGCCGATGGAGATTCGCCACTACCAGTAACAATACTTCCCTGACTAATCTGGATAATCTGTTGAATTAAGGGATGATTAGTATTAATCATCAGAATATGTTCTTCGGGGAAAGCCATGGCTTTTTGTTGCATCATTGCCGTCATTTCCTGTAAGCGTCGCATCGCTTCTGGAAGTAAGACAATTGCCGGGGGAGTACCTTGGGGATCATCGGATTTCAAGGCTTCAGTTTTGATATTGATTCGGGAATTATCGAGGGCTTTGGCGAAGATTTCTTTGATTAATTCGGACCGGGTTTTATTACTACCGGGATCGATAATTTCAGTAGCTTGATCCTGTTCGAGCAGTGTCGAGTCTAATTCAGAATCAACCCGGGTGAATTTCACATCGGAGTATTCTCTTTCTAGGAAAGGAATAAAGTAATTAGTGTCGATGAAAGAATCAAAGAAGAGGATCTCTAACCCTTGATTTTTGTAGAGTTCAACGTAGGTGGATTGGCTACGAGGATCGGTACAGTAAAAAACTCGATTTTCGTGGCGTTCTTTATGGCGTTCTAGGTAGGCTTTGAGAGTAGTATAACCTTCCTGTTCGATCGCTTCTAGGGGAGTTTTCGCCGTTGCTTCTTGCCATGCGTCACCTTCGGCGGTTTGCACTTCCACTTGTACTGGGGTTTCTGGGGTTTTGTAGGTAGTGCGATAGATTAAAATATCTTCTACCTGCTGTTTAAATTTATCCTCTTTTAAGGAACCAAATTTAATAAAAGTTCCCACATCTTCCCAACAACGAATATATTCTTTTGCGTCTTCATTGTAGAGAGATTTGAGGCGATCAGCAATTTTTTTGGCAATAAAATCGGCAATACGGCGAACGGTGCGATCTTTGGTTAAAGCACTTCGAGACACATTTAAAGGAATATCTGGACTATCGATAACTCCTCGCAAGGGCATCAGGAAATCGGGAATAATTTCCTCGCAATGATCGCTAACAAAAACCTGATTACAGAATAACTTTAATTGTCCTTTTGAGACATCCACATCCGGTCTGAGTTTGGGAAAGTAGAGAATACCATTGAGCAAGAAAGGATAATCGGTATTCAGATGCACCCAGAGTAAAGGTTCTTCTTGGAAAGGATAGAGATAACGATAGAATTCTAGGTAGTCTTCTTTAGTCAGATTTTGAGGAGATTCTTTCCATAAAGCCCGTTGTTGATTAATCACTTCCCCATCAATTTTAATGGGAACGGGCATAAAATCTGAGTAGGTTTTGACTAACTGGCGAATGCGGGCAGGTTCTAAATATTCCCCTTCCTCATCCATTAAAGTTAGGGTGATAGTGGTGCCGATTTGGCTGCGGGAAGAATCGGTTAATTCAAACTCTGGAGAACCATCACAGCACCAATGGACAGGGGTAGCACCTTCCTGATAGGAAAGGGTATCAATTTCTACCTTTTTAGCCACCATAAAAGCCGAGTAAAAACCTAGGCCAAAATGACCGATTAAATCGTTGGCTGATTTTTGGTATTTATTGATAAATTCTTCCGCACTGGAAAAGGCAACTTGGTTAATATATTTCTTGATTTCTTCCGCCGTCATCCCGATACCATTATCGGTAATTGATAGGGTACGATTTTCTTTATCGATGGCGAGATTAATTTCTGGTTCGGGAACTTCTCCTCTCGCTTCTCCTGCTAAGGAAGCCATTTTTAATTTCGAGATGGCATCAACACTATTAGATATCAATTCCCGCAGAAAAATTTCATGGTCAGTGTAGAGGGATTTTTTGATAATAGGGAAGATATTCTCGGTATGAATCGTGATATTACCTTTTTCGAGTACCGTCATACGTTCAATTACTAAGGGCTTGACTATTCTAACTTTTTTATTTTGCTCGATAATGGCACCATTGATCACAGAGCGATTGCCCAACTTCCTCTAGGGGGATAACCGTACCGATAAAGGGATTTAACGGCAGCGGGGCGATTTCTAGAACTCGATCGCAAAAATCAGGGGTAAGTGCCAGATTATCGCGGTTATTGATGACTTTTTGACTTTTACAAGCGGTTGGTTGAGACTTGCCGATTGAGCCAGAATTGCAGTAGCTCTACTTTTTACCTTGCAGATATCCCTCAATCAAAATATCGGGATTGAGATAATTAACCGTGACATTTTCTAACTGTAAAGCTTGGCTCATTAACTGGAAACCTAAATCACCCACAGCAGTGGGTGCATTAATTCCCCCGATGATTTTGGGCGCAATAAAAGCGATAATTTTTTGTACCATGCCCTCAGCGATCGCTGCTGCGCTTAAACCGCCGCCGCACTCCCACAAAACCTGACAAAATCCCCTCTGATCAAGATTTTCCATCACTGAAGTGGGTGTCACCTCGGTGAGTTCGATCACTTCCACGCCTTTTGTTAATAATTGTTGCTTAAGCTTGACATTAGCATCAATTTGTGTATAGACAAGGGTGGGAAATTGACTGGTATCCCAAAGATGAGCGGAGGGGGGTAAATCGAGCGATCGAGTCATGACCACGCGCAGGGGATTATGATCGGAGAGGCCGTGAGTGGTGAGGTGGGGATTATCTTGACGGACAGTGCTACCGCCGACAATAATCGCATCACAGGTCGATCGCAGTTGATGGACTATTTGGCGAGAAGCGGGGCTAGTAATCCAAGTGCTATGACCGCTAGTAGCGGCAATTTTGCCATCGAGAGTCATGGCATATTTGAGGATACCGAAGGGTTTTTTAGCGGTGATGCGATGGATAAAACCCTGATTGAGTTGACGACATTCGGACTCCTCCACCCCCACCAGCGTCTCGATGCCTGCCGATTCTAATCTTTCAATGCCTTTCCCCGCCACCAGGGGATTAGGATCGATCATCCCTACCACCACTTTTTTAATGCCTGCTTGCACAATTGCCTCGCTACAGGGGGGAGTACGTCCATAGTGGTTACAGGGTTCAAGATTGACGTATAAAGTGGCACCACGCGCTTTTTCTGCCGCCTGTCTCAGGGCGAAAACTTCTGCATGGGGTTGTCCGGCCCCCGGGTGAAAACCTTCGCCGATAATTATACCCTCGTGAACGATCACAGAACCCACCAAAGGATTAGGAGAAGTCCGCCCCAAGGCTTGCCTAGCAAGGGTTAGACATCTTTGCATCATTTTGCGATCAAATTCCGTTGCCTGGGCCATGGTTTATTTCTCCAAAGGAGGGGAGACTTTATCAGTGATCAGTGGGAATTATAAATTATGAATTATGAATTATGAATTGGGAGATGGGGTGGTGGGGTGTGGGG
>NZ_JADEXY010000099.1 GCF_015206885.1 Microcystis aeruginosa LEGE 91341
GAACTGGGGAAGTGGGGAAGTGGGGAACTGGGGAAGTTGTCTCATCACCCTATCACCCCAAAACCCCAAAACCCTATCACCCTATCACCCCCAAACCCTATCACCCTATCACCTCCTGTCTTTTGCCTTTTGCCACCTGCCGACCGCCTTCTCGATAATCTGAAAAAAAATGTAACGAAATGTGAAGTATAATAGCGAATGTGATAAAGACAAGACATTAGAGAGTAGATAGGAAACGATGCGAGTTGCGATCGCTGGTGCGGGACTAGCCGGATTATCTTGTGCGAAATACCTTGTCGATGCGGGACATACGCCCATCGTACTGGAACGTCGCGATGTATTAGGGGGAAAAATTGCCGCTTGGAAAGATGCCGATGGCGACTGGTACGAAACCGGTTTACACATCTTTTTCGGTGCTTATCCCAATATGCTGCAATTATTCAAAGAATTGGGCATAGAAGATCGTTTACAGTGGAAAGAACACTCGATGATCTTCAATCAGCCGGAAAAACCGGGGACCTATTCGCGGTTTGACTTCCCGGATATTCCCGCCCCAATTAACGGTATTATTGCCATTCTTCGCAATAATGATATGTTAACTTGGGAGGAAAAAATTAAATTTGGACTCGGTTTACTCCCTGCCATTATTAAAGGACAAAGTTACGTCGAGGAGATGGATAAATACTCTTGGTCGGAATGGTTAGAGAAACAAAACATCCCTCCTAGGGTAGAAAAAGAAGTGTTTATCGCTATGTCGAAAGCCCTAAACTTTATCGATCCTAACGAGATTTCCGCCACGATTCTACTAACAGCCCTCAACCGCTTTTTACAGGAGAAAAACGGCTCAAAAATGGCCTTTCTCGACGGTTCACCCACGGAAAGACTCTGCCAACCTTTAGTCGATTACATCACCGCTAGAGGTGGCGAAGTGCGCTTAAATGCCCCTTTAAAAGAGATTATCTTAAATGAAGATGGCACAGTTAAAGCCTTCTTAATGCGCGGTTTAGACGGTGGGAAAGATTATCTTTTTGAAGCCGATCTTTATGTGTCTGCGATGCCTGTAGATCCTCTAAAAGTTTTACTGCCTAAAATTTGGCAAGAAGATAAATTCTTTCAAAAATTAGAAGGATTAGAAGGGGTTCCCGTTATTAATTTACACCTCTGGTTTGATCGCAAACTAACCGACATCGATCATTTATTATTCTCCCGTTCGCCTTTACTCAGTGTTTATGCTGACATGAGCAACACCTGTAAAGAATACGCTAACCCCGATCGCTCGATGTTAGAATTAGTTCTCGCTCCTGCTCAGGATTGGATTAGCAAATCCGATGAAGAAATTATCGCTGCGACGATGAAAGAATTAGAAAAACTCTTTCCCCAACATTTTACTGGCGATAATCCCAGTCAATTGTTAAAATATCATCTGGTGAAAACTCCCCGATCAGTTTATAAAGCCACCCCCGGCCGGCAAGCTTATCGACCTTCTCAGAAAACTCCGATCGAGAATTTTTATCTCGCCGGTGACTATACCATGCAAAAATATTTAGGAAGCATGGAAGGAGCGGTTTTATCGGGGAAATTAGCGGCAGCAGTGATCAGCAAAGATCACCCCACGGCACCGCTAAACCCGAACAAAACCCAATCCACACCAGTGTCCAGCGCTCGTTAATTCTCTGGCTAGGGACTAATGACGAAAATGGCCTTGAGTGAGACAATGCTATATCATTAGCCACAGTTCGCCGTTAATCTAAGTCAATCATTCCGCCCCAGCAGAATGCTCCAATTGCCAAAACCGACCCACCCCACCAAACCCCTCGTCTCCCTTGCGGAGTCCTACGAACTCTGTCGCCGGATTACAGAGAAGTATTCCAAAACGTTTTATCTCGGTACTCTCCTGATGCCGAAGGCAAAACGTCAAGCGATCTGGGCAATTTATGTCTGGTGTCGTCGTACCGATGAACTGGTCGATGGCCCCCAAGCCCGGTTAACTACCCCTGAAACCCTTGATTTATGGGAAAAACAGCTAGAAACTGTCTTTTCTGGGGTTGCCCTTGAGGATGCCGATGTCGCTCTCGTGGATACTCTAGAAAAGTTCCCCATGGATATCCAACCCTTTCGGGATATGATCGCCGGGCAACAGATGGACCTCTATCGCAGTCGTTATCAAACCTTTGATGAACTAAAACTGTACTGCTATCGGGTGGCGGGAACGGTGGGGTTAATGTCCAGCGCGGTGTTAGGATTGGAACATGGCGATCGCTCGGCTCCTTGGCGACGCAATCAAAGCGTCTATATTCCCCAAGAAGAAGCGATCGATCTCGGTATTGCCAATCAATTAACCAATATTTTGCGGGATGTGGGGGAAGATGTCCATCGTGGGCGGATTTATCTGCCTTTAGAGGATTTAGAGCGTTTTAACTACAGCGAAGACGATTTACTCAAAGGGATTAATGATGACCGTTGGAAGGGGTTAATGCGCTTCCAAATTGAGCGGGCCCGTTATTACTATGATTCTGCCGAAAGGGGGATTCGCGCCCTTAATCCCGATTCCCGTTGGCCGGTTTGGGCGGCTTTACTGCTTTATCAAGGCATTTTAGACGTAATTGAAGCAAATAACTACGATGTCTTCGCCCGTCGTGCCTTCGTGCCTTTAGCCAAGAAAATGCTCTATTTACCCGTGGCTTGGTTGCGATCGCAAGCCTTATAAAAATGCGACGGGTTTTGTCGCTTGGCGACTCCACCCGTCGAGTCTTACTTAGGTTTGGCTTTTTCAGAGCGATTTAGGAGTCACCAACCAGAAAGGTCCGGTTTCCGTGCAGGGAACATCTCGATCGGTTTCGTAAACCACAAGACCATCTGGCCGATCCAAAACCAGGGCCTCTCCTAGACGGACGTAGGATATAAATGGGCCGAGATAGCGGACAACAGGCTCATCACTACAGGCCGGCAACACCCGATCGTTAAAATACTCGTATCCCACATCCTCGACGCTTTCATAGTAGCGGATGCTGAGATCATCGATCGCTTTCCCCGGAAAACGTTCTCGGATAGCTGACCGGAGAAATTCTGGCAGCGGTCGATCGGGCGATAATAATGTGGCAGATTTCATGGCTTTTCCCCCTAAAACTAAAGGAAGCGGGAAACTCTGACAAATGCCGCCCCGATCGGAACTATTGGCTTCCGCTCCCCACCTCGGCAATTTTTTACTAGGGATGGGAGCTGGCTCAGGGAGTCCCCTTGTATTCATTGTAACAAATTTCTCCGCAAAGGTTCGGGGCGATACGGTGAGAACAGTTTTTCTTGATTTTTCGTTACAAAGATTGACAAATTTATCCTTTTATTTTGGCGATAATAATAATTACCCAGCGACGAGCCAGAAAAAATAATGGAAACAGGGAAAGACGGACGAGGCCCGGACTAACTAACTGGCAATAATGATAGCGAGAAAAGAAGTGGTTTAGTAGTGCCGAATTCTCGTTCCCAATCATTTAGGAGGTAGGAAAGATGACAATTTATGTCACCCGCGAGGGAAATAAACTGGTGGCCGATTCCCCACTGGAATTGGTGGAAAAATTACAACAATGTCAGGGTAGAATGACGGAAACAAGACAGGAATTCATGACTCGGCTGGCTGCACAGATGGTAGCCAGCCAAGGCGTTACTGTTCCTATTACTGATCCGGAGAATTTTATCGCCGAGTTAATCCATAACGATTTTCTCAGCGTGGTGGACAGTATTGATGGCTGAAAGTCAACCAGGGAATTGGCGGCAAAACTTCGCCCCTAGGGTTCCTAACACTCAACCCCACTACCCTAGGTCAAAAAGCAAAATTTCCGAGTCTTCTAGGGATTGAATAGCCAAGGAAGTTTCCTCGCTAATTGCCGCTCCATCCCCCGCTTGTAAATGCACGCTATTTAGGTTTATTTGCCCTCTAGCCACTTGTAACCAGCCATAACGACTGGGAGCTAAGGAATGAGTCAGGGACTGGCCTAGGGGCAGAATTCCCGCGTAGAGATTAACGTCTTGATGGACTTTAACCGCATTACCAGTACCCGTGGGGGAGGCGATTAATTGTAGGGTATCGGGAGAAAATGCGATCGCTTTTTGTTCATAACTGGGTTCTAGATTTTTTTGGTCGGGAATAATCCAAATTTGTAGAAGATGGAGGGGATTAGTGGCAGAATGATTAAATTCACTGTGTTTTATCCCTGTTCCTGCGCTCATCCGTTGAATTTCACCGTGTCGAATCACGGAACCCGTGCCGAGACTGTCTTGGTGTTCTAGTTCTCCCGCCAAAACATAGGTTAAAATCTCCATATCGTGGTGTCCGTGGGTGTGAAATCCTTTCCCTCCAAGGACTTTATCCTCATTAATAACTCTGAGACTCCTAAAATTAATCTGTTGGGGATCATAATATTGGGCAAAAGAAAAAGTATGATAGGTATCTAACCAACCATAGTTAGCGTGGCCTCTTTCCTCAGCTTTGCGTATAGTAATCATCGGTTTTCCTCTTTTTTATCTCTATATTCCTAGTCTATAAAACCCACATTCCGCACTTCAAGATGTAGTATAAAAAGATTACGTTTTTTGGGAAAAAGGCGATCACCAACTAATCAAGGATTGAGTATAAATAGGGCTTGCTGAATAATGGTAAAACCCTTTTAAAATAAGGCTTTTGACCTGTTAAAGTCCGATGTTAGTGCAAGAAAATAGGATTGGGACTTTCAAAAACCTTGCATTATCCTTCTTGTAGTACATCGCTTGGTACAAAAAACAAGGGCAACAAAGCCTGAAACGACCGGCTACTGACGACCGGCTACTGACTCCTACCCCCAGGAAAAACTTTTTCAGCAGACCCTAAATACCTAAAAGGTTCGGTCAAGGTTTACTCTTGCGCTCGCCAAAACCAGAGGAGATACCGAGTATTAATACTCAGTTACCAGGAGTGGAATAGGTTTTCTCTTTCCAGGACAAGCTGCACCGGTTTATCTTCATGGGGGACTCTGGGAAAGACGTTTTCCTGTGATTAAACAATTATATGACAAGGCTCAGTTAGCCAAGGGTAAGGATAACACGGTGATGAATATTGCTCAACCGGCGATCATTACGGCTTGCCTAGCGGGGTTACAACTCTTAGAAAACTTAAATATTAAAGCAGATTTAGCTATAAAACACAGTTTATGGGAGTTATCAGCTTTATTTTGGGCAAATGCTTACGATAACATTCAATTAATTAATCTAGCTAAAATTTGCGGTCAAGCAATGGCACAACTGGGCCACCCAACAGGTAAAATAGCCAGCATTAACGCCGATGCAGAAACGGTTAAAAGTTTATTTACAAACTTATCCCTTAAATTCCCTGCAAAAAACGGTTATTTCTACCGTAACGGGCGAAAAACTGCCATTAAATACCGACTGGCGCTCGCTTTTGTTAGAACAAATCACCTCACCTGTGCGTTTCATGGATGCAGTCAAGTCAGCAGAGAAAGAGGTTGATTTATTCATTGAAGTGGGTTCCGGTTCCATATTAAGCCGTTTAGTGGCAGATATAACGGATATTCCCGTAATTTCTCTCGATAGCAGTAGTGAGTCTTTACAAGGGTTATTGAAAACAGTTGCAGTGATGTTTGTTAATGATGTCAAGGTTAACTATCAAGGGTTATTTGAAGATAGATTTAGTCGTCCCTTTAATTTAGACTATCAACCCCATTTTATTGCCAATCCATGTGAGATCAAGGCAAAAGGCAAAAGTCAACAGGCAAAAGTAGAGAATATTGATCTTTTATTACCTAATCATAGCCAAAACCTGAAACCTGAAACCTCAAACCTGAAACCTCAAATCTGAAACCTCAAAAATTGAAGTTATTCGTCAATTGGTGGCACAAAAAACAGAGTTACCCCTAGAAACCATTGAAAATCATCATCGCTTGTTGGCGCATCTGCACCTTAATTCTATCAGTGTCAGCCAATTAGTGATCGAAGCAGCGCGTCAGTTAGATTTATCTCCTCCCCATTCACCGACAGATTATGCCAATGCAACTATTCAGTATCTAGCAGCAGCTTTAGAAGAATTAGGAAAAAATAATCCCCAAATTCCTCAAGAATCAATCCCTATGGGTGAGGATTAACGTTTGAATCGGTTAAATTTAACCGTCCGATCGTGGTTTCTGCCGATGAACCCTTAAAGATACAAATTGCTACCTTAATCACCGATTTTGGAAAGGTTAAGGCCGTTATTCGCTGTGCCAATACAGGGTTTAGTATCGATCATTTTGAAGCCATCATCAGCCATTCTTCTGTGGGGGTGCCAGACTGTCGTCCATTGATTCCCCCTGTCCCCCTTAAAGAAGGAAAAAACAACCCTCAAATTAACCCAGATACGGAATTATAGCAAAGATCGGGGTGGTTAGGACAATCAATCGCTGAAACCCTTGACCGATAAGAGTTTGAAAATTGAAAGCGTCCTAAATAACCCATTTTTTGCTATATATGGTCATTTATTGTTCCATAAAGCAAAATTTCAACGAATTAAGGGTTATTCTCATCTCACAGCAACCGAATGTATTGCAGAAATTAACATTGAGCAAAAAACTGCTTGGTTTAGTCGTTATTTACCTCAATCCCTGATTTTAGGCGATGCAGGGGCAAGAGATGCCGTTATCCATGCTTTACAAGCTTGTGTTCCCCATGCCACTATTTTACCCACTGGCATAGAACGCTTAACGGTATATTCTGTCAATTTAGGCGAAAATCAGTTTGTTTCAGCCAAAGAAAGACTGCATCAAGGGGATACCTTTGTCTATGATTTTGAGGTATTGGATGACGATGGCAATCTCTTGGAAGTGTGGCAAGGATTGGAATTAAAGATGATTAAACACAGAAATCCTCAATATCCTTGGATTCCAGCCCTTTTACCCTGTTATTTAGAACGAAAGATCAAGGAGGTGATGCCTAGTGCAGATGTGGTGGGATTTATTGGGGGAAAATTCCTTTAATTTAGCGCAGGTAATTAGTCAAGAGAATCATGAGGATTTAAATATTGCAGCGACGCGCATTTGGTCTGCTAAAGAAAGTATTAAGAAAGCGGGTTTGAGTCTCGATATCCCGTTAACTTTATCGTCTTTCTCGCAACAATCAACCCCTTTATCCCCTATTTTGTGGTTATCTTCAGGAAAGGATTTAATCATCACTTTACCTGTTTCTTTCAGAGAAACTAAGACAGCTTTCATCTTGGCAATATTTGTCCAAATAGTTCCAGAAAAATCGGACTTACTTCAGACAGAACTATCAAAGGTTTTTTGATAAAAATTATCTAGTTTTACCATTTTTTAAACCACAGGAGAACTAAATAATGACCACAGTTTGACAAATTTTTAATTGAAGCAATCCTATTCAACCGATTTCAAATATCATCCGTTCTTTCGTTTATGCGATGAATGGACGCTGGCGTAAATTGGGGATGCAAATCTTTATGATAGTAACTATTGCCCGCATCTCAGAACATATTATTCAAGCTTATCAATTGTGGGGTTTAGGATAACCGAGACTGGAATGTTTAGGGTTATTAAGACTCTGGAAACCCTGGTTAATGCGCTCGGAATGGCTACACTATGGACACGCTCTTTTTATATTATTAGGGTTAGCCATTTTTCGGCTTTCTTTTCATGGAAAAGCTCGTCTTTGGTGGGATTTGGTCTTAGGATTACAATTCTATCATCATTTTGAACACGCTTTACTCTTAGGACAAGCTGTTATTGGTCAAAACTTATGGCATTCTCGTGTTCCTATTAGTATCGGACAAATTTGTTTTCCTCGGTTAGAACTGCATCTTTTCTATAACTTAATGGTTCTAATTCCCATGATGATTGCCATGTATTATCATCATTTTCCACCTATGAATGAGGGGAGATTAGTTTAAATTTCAGCCAAAGTCAAAGAAAATATTGGGAAAATGGGGGTAAATGAGTATTTACCCTATTCTTCTAGTTAATTGTGCTGAAAAGTTGTCTCTAGTTCTTAAAAAAGGCATGATTGCTCTCCTTCTCATATTATGAGAAAGAGTCATTAACTAGCTGTTGAAATTTCTCCAATCAATTAATAGTAATACTGGGAACAAAAAGACTCTCTAAGACAGACACATCCTCAATTTTGTTAATCGTTTCAATCAGGGAATTAGGAATCTCCCCAAAACGACTTTGTAAAGCCAAAATAATATGTTTTTGGTTAGTTAATTTAACTCCTGATTTAGCTCCTTCTTCGAGAGCCATTTCTTCTATGGTGCTTAAAAAAGGCATTTTGTTTTCCTCCTCGTATTGACTGAGTTTTGTTTTAAAGTTAAGTTGAAGTTGCAGGGGTAAGGTCATCATTTTATCAATGAATTTCCCTAGATTGATAATCTCAAACTTGGTTAATCCCCTTTGATATAAACCTCTGACTAAGTTCCACTTCCATTATTCACGCTCCCTTAGGTTATTAGTGGTGGCCTTAGTTTTTAGGTGTGCCATGACTA
The DNA here is from genome assembly GCF_015206885.1 of Microcystis aeruginosa LEGE 91341. Taxonomy (GTDB): domain Bacteria; phylum Cyanobacteriota; class Cyanobacteriia; order Cyanobacteriales; family Microcystaceae; genus Microcystis; species Microcystis aeruginosa_H. The sequence goes on from NZ_JADEXY010000099.1 coordinate 8,510, forward strand.
TTATAGCCCAAATATTCTCACTTTGTTCTAAGTCTTCCCATTGATAATCCCATAATTTGACCATTAAAAAATCGACTCTTACTTGACTTCCCCCTAACCCATATTGATAAAAATCCGGTCGCCAAGACCTACTTTCATCCCCTAAAACAGCTAAACTAATAACGGGTTTATGGTACAAGTCAAAGGCTCGATAATTATAAATAGGGTTTGCTGAAAAAGTCATTGAAAAGTACAGGTCTCTTAATCAATGATTTCACTTAGCTACAAGCATAAGCTTTAGTTGTTGATTAATTTTTAAGTCATAACTTATCCTAATCATTGACCGAGAAAAAGTGCTGTTTTTCCATTTCAGACATAAAAAAGCCCAAAAAACCTGCCTCAACAGGTTAGAAAGATTCATGACTAAAAAAGTAATAGCAATCGCTGAAAAGGAAGTATGAGGAAGTTTAGCCATCACTTTACCTAAGCTAAATCTTCTTTTCCCCTGTCTAAATTTGCCCTCTATACAATTCCGAATCCTCTCATCATCGGTAGCTTGTTTCTTTTGTTATTTACTAACATTTTTGGCTGGTCTTCCTAATGGGGGACCACTGATTCTGATTCCCCTTTCTTTACACCAAGCTCGGTTTTCTCTGGTTCGATAAATTTTGTCCAGATGAACTGATTCTGGATCGTATCCTGTATAGTCATAATAAGCTTCTATTTGTGCTTTTAAATCTCCTGATTCATTAAAGTTATCCCAACTAATCCGGTCTAAAAATATGTAACCATCTATACAGCTTGCTGAGAATTTTGCCCCAAATTCTAAGGGTTTTCCAGCTTTTCCTCTGACTATCGGACGGATGTGGGGTTGACCCTTCGGCTTCGCTCAGGCTTCGGCCGTGAGCTCAGCCGAACGGGTCAACGTCGAGCGAAGTGGCCTCTGAGCTACGCCGAAGAGTCGAGATGTTGAGTTAAGCTGATAATTCTGTCTTCAATACTCTGTTTATTATTTTGGTACATCCAGAGTTGTTGGCGATAAACTTCTGTGACTACTAATAACAGTTTATATTCTCTTTTTTTCAAGCTTTGTAGAGAGGCTCCTTCTGCTAAAAGTTGTTGAATATGGTCGAGATTTCTTTTCAGATATTGCAGTTGTTTTTTCAGGGCTTTTCGTCTTTGTTTGACGGTAGGTTTTCTTTTTTTCGCTACTTCTAAATAACTTTTTCTGGCTAGGAGACGATAGGTTCTCGCTTTTTGAACAAGTTTTCCTTTTAAAGTTTCATAGAGAATATCAATAAATTTTTCGGTTTGTTTTCTTCCTTGATTTAACAGGTTTAAATCCGTAGGATAACTAATATCTGCGGGCGCACAACTGGCATCTAAAATTAATTTACCTCGATTTTCGGGTTGACTTTGGGTTTCGCTCTCTAACTTTTTTTCGGTGTTTTCTTCTTCTTTTATTTCTCTCGAATTTTTGACCATAAAGCGATTCACTTTATTAATTAGTTCCAGAGTGATTCTTTCTCGAAAGTGAACCAACATTGACGCTTCAAACCGGGGTTCATTGCTGTAGGCTGAAAACCCCAAGAAGTATTGTAAATAAGGATTTTCCTTGATTTGTTCTACCGTTTCTCTATCGCTTGTTCCTAATTTTTCTTTAATAATTAATGCTCCTAGTGCTGTCCTAAATGTTTTGGCGGGTGCGCCCATTTCTTCTGAAAAAAGTGATGCGTATTCCGCTTCAAATTCTGACCAGGGAATGAGGTTGGCCATAATTACCCAACGATTGTCTTGGGATAATTTCCCCTCAAAGGGCAGCTCGAAGTTTTCTGGTGGGGTTGAGGGTAACTCGCTTTTACGGTACATTAGCACTAATTAGGGTTTGCTGAATAATGGTAAAAACCTTACAGGAAAGGGCTTTTAGCTTGATTGAGAGCTTCCCAAATGCACTTAAATCTGCTAGAATAGCTCAAAACCCTTGCATCACCCTTGCATCTTCTCTAATTAGGGTTTGCTGAAAAAGCTTTTCCTGAGGGCCGGGTGTGGGGTGTGGGGTGTGGGGTTTTATCGATTTTCAGGTGGTCAATTACCTAATTTTTAGGGAAAAAGTACCTGAATTTTTCCTCCGATCACCCCAATGGCTGGCACTTTTTGAGGGGAAAAAAGTCTAAAAATCTTATCCAACAAGATTTTTGGCGTTGTCAGATCAGAATATGAAAGATGCAATGCAATCCTTGCTATCAAAGTAATTTTAGTTCCAAGCTGATTCGGATCATCTTTCAATTTGACAACGCCAGATTTTTAGATTTATTCAGCAAACCCTAATTATTAATCTTTTTTCTAGTTTAAGATGGCTTACGGTTCACCGCCACGATTGCGCCAGACTTGCCAACCGACGTAACCGAGGAGGAGAGTCGCACCAAAGGCAAAACCCCAACCACTGGGAACATTGGAGAAACCGAGGGCTAAACTGCCCACCCAGAGAGTGAGGGCGTAGATAAATAATACTGTCAGACGGTGAGAGATACCTGCTTTCAGTAAACGGTGGTGTAAATGACGTTTATCAGCCACAAAAGGGGATTTTCCGCGTTTGAGACGGGAAATAATCACCGTGGACATATCGAGGAGAGGAACCGCGAGGATGAGATAGGGTAATAGGACGGCGGTAACGGCAACAGTAGTCACAGCAGTAGTTTTCGCCAATCCAATCACCGCCACACCCGCCAGGGTAAAACCCATAAAATAGGCCCCACCATCCCCCATAAAAATTTGAGCGGGGTTAAAATTGTAACGCAGAAAACCCAAGGCCCCACCCGCTAAAGCGGCGGCGATAATAGCGGCCGCAGGTTGTCCCATCACCAAAGTTACAATTAAAATGACCACGGCAGATATACCGGAAACCCCCGCCGCTAATCCATCTAAACCGTCAATCCAGTTAATCGCATTAGCCATCCCCACTAACCAGAGGAGAGTAATCGGTAAACTTAGCCAATGAATTTGTAATAAATCGCCGAAGGGAATAGAGAGAAAATCGATCCTTACCCCAGCTTGCCAAGCTAGAAAAGCGACGCTAAACTGCATTACCAGACGATTGAGGGGCGAAAGATTAAAAAGATCATCCGCTAGACCGATGAGAAAAAAGCCCAAACCGCCTAGGGTTACGCCCCACACTTCCCATTCTCGATCGCTGTTTAAACCAGCAAACCCTCCCAACCACCAAACGATCAGGAGGGCAGTTAAAGCACCGACAAAAATCGAAACTCCCCCCAATCGAACCATAGGCCTTTCATGGACTTTTCTTTCGTTGGGTTTATCGACGTAACCGCTTTTCAGTCCGACGGTTCTGACGAGGGGCGTACTCCAAAGTACCACGGTATGGGCGATCAGAAAAGCAATTAGATAGTATAAATCTCCGGACATGGGAATTGGGGGGCGATTTAATTCACAATTGGCCACTGACAGGCAATCGCCAATTATGAATTTTTATTATCTCTCTTTTTAGGCCAAGGCGGGGACGGAAATATGGAGATGGGGATAGAGGGGGAAGCTTTCACAGAGTTTGGCTACCCGTTGACGGCAAGCAGTTCTCAGGGCTTCATCACCGGGATTAAGGAGAATATCGGCGATAATGTTGCCAATCTCGATAAATTCCGTTTCTCCTAGTCCTCTGGTGGTCATAGCCGGGGAACCCAAGCGCAGACCACTGGTAACAAAAGGAGACTCAGGATCGAAGGGAACAGTGTTTTTATTAGCGGTAATATTAATGGTACTCACTAAGCGATCGGCCTCTTTTCCAGTCATGCCCACGGATCTTAAATCGAGTAACATCAAGTGATTATCCGTACCATCAGTGACAATTTTAATCCCTCTAGCCTTCAACTGACCGGCCAAAGCTTGGGCATTAGCGATTACTTGGCCCGAATAGATTTTAAACTCCGGTTTCAGGGCCTCCCCAAAAGCCACCGCTTTCGCTGCAATCACGTGTTCTAGGGGACCGCCTTGGGTACCGGGGAAGACGGATTTATCGAATTTTTTGCCTAATTCCTCGTCTTTGGTCATAATTAACCCCCCCCTAGGACCGCGCAGGGTTTTGTGAGTGGTGGTAGTGACCACATCACAGTGGGGTAGGGGGTTAGGATGATGACCAGTGGCCACTAAACCGGCAATATGGGCGATATCTGCCATCAAGTAGGCCCCCACTTCGTCAGCGATGGCGCGGAATTTCTCGAAATCAATCTGTCGCGAGTAGGCAGAATAACCGCAGATAATTAGTTTGGGTTTTTCCTTGCGGGCGATGTCAAGGATGAGATTGTAGTCCAGGCGTTCGCTGTCGGGACTTACTCCATACTGTACTACTCGGAACCATTTCCCAGAAACGTTAACGGGGGAACCGTGGGTAAGATGACCACCGTGGGAGAGATCCATGCCCATAATCGTATCGCTGGGCTGCAAGAGGGTCAGAAAAACGGCGAAATTAGCTTGGGCCCCGGAGTGGGGTTGTACGTTAGCGTGGTTTGCCCCAAATAGTCTTTTAACCCGATCGATCGCTAATTGTTCCGCTTCGTCAATGTATTCGCAACCGCCATAGTAGCGTTTTTTGGGCAGTCCTTCCGCGTATTTGTTGGTTAAAACCGAACCTTGGGCGGCCATGACGGCAGCGGAGGTGAAGTTTTCACTAGCGATTAATTCTAGGTGATCTCTTTGACGTTGCAGTTCTTTTTGCAGAATCCCTGCGATCGCTGGATCCGTCAGGGATAGTATATCTAAGTTGGTATCAGTCACGGTTACTCGATCCTTTCTTTAACAATTTACCTGTAATCCTTGGGTCACTTTCTCCATTTTGGCACAATCTCTAATCTTCCGACACACCGGTGAGCTTAATTGCTTCTCTTCGGGATCGATCGTCAATTGTCAACTGTTAGCGGTAAAATCTTCATTTTTAGTCAATAGATAATAGTAATATTAACCAGTAGAATCCTTCCCGGTGGGGATTGAGTAATAAAATCGGAAGTAATACTAAATCTGGTTATTAAAGACTGATTATTTATTCCCCTTTTTGCATGAGTGCATGAGTAGAAAACGGGTTTCTCGGAGAAACCCGTTTTCTGTGCGTTACTCAACGGATTTAGTATAATGCCCAATTTTAACGGTGATTTTCCCTTTGAAAATAACAGCTTAGTAGAAGTTCTACAAAAAGTTGACAAATTTAAAAAATAGGGTGGATTACCTTCAAGATAACCACCCAAAAACTACCATTAATTATCTGTAGTCAACCGGTATTTCGCATCCCTGCGGCAATACCATTAATCGTCATTAAAGCGCCCCTTAATAACTCCTCTTTAGAATAGCGGAAATGAATCACACCGGATTGAGCTTGACTATTGTATTGACGTAAACGCTTCAGGAGAGACACCTGTAGGAAACCGAGGGGAACGATCGAACCGTTGCGTAACTGCACCGAGCGCTGTAAACTCGGATCATTATCTAATAAATGTTTCTCGCCAGTGATCTGGAGAACAATCTCGCTAGTGCGATTATATTCCTCTTTAATCCTTTCAAACAGACGTTGAAAACGTTCTCGATCTTCCTGTTTAGAAAGTTCACTGACGTAGTGATAGGCCATCTGTAGATCCACCTTTGATAGAGTCATTTCTGCCTTAGAAATCACCATCTGGAAGAAAGGCCACTTGTGATAAAAATGGCGTAACAATTCCAAATTTCGGTTAGGAGAATCATCGAGAAACATCTGTAAAGCTGTCCCTAAACCATACCAAGCTGGTAAAAGAAAACGGGTTTGCGTCCAACTAAATACCCAGGGAATTGCCCGCAGGGTACTTAAATCCTGTTGACCACTTTTCCGGCGGGCCGGTCGGGAACTAATCTGTAAAAGACTAATTTCAGGAATGGGAGTCACGGACAGAAAGAAATCTAAAAAGTCCGGTTCTTCATAAATCAAACTGCGATAGGTTTGCCGTGAACGGGTGGCCAACTCCTCCATGATGCGATTCCAGGGTTCAAGATCATCAAAACCACTGCCCAGTAAACTTGCCTGTATAACTGCCGTTACGGCCGTTTCGAGGTTATACAAGGCCAATTCTGGTAAAGAGTATTTCGAGGCTAAAACCTCGCCCTGTTCGGTGATTTTAATGCGACCGTTAATAGTTCCCCGGGGTTGGGCGAGGATAGCGGCGTAGGCCGGTCCACCACCGCGACCGACGGAACCGCCCCGGCCATGAAAAAGACGTAGATCCACGCCGTATTGTTTAGCGGTTTTCTGTAAAGCCTTCTGGGCCTTATGAATTTCCCAATTACTGCTTAAAAAGCCGGAATCTTTATTACTATCGGAGTAACCCACCATAATCTCCTGTAAATTACCCGGTTCGAGGATGGCCGGTTCCGGGGTCACTTCCTCCCCGTTTAAAGCCCCTAAATGGTCGTAACCGCCGGCTAGGGCTGCCCGGTAGAGGGGCAATTCAAACAAAGTCTGCATGATGCCGGGGGCGTGTTTGAGGTCATCGACGGTTTCAAAGAGGGGAACGATGCGGAGGGAACTGCGGCTAGTGGCGGGGTCGTATAAACCGGCTTCTTGGGCTAATAATAGCACTTCTAGCACATCGCTGGCCTCGTTGGTCATGCTGATAATATAGGTTTGGCAGATTTCCAGGCCAAATTCCCCTTGCAGACTTCTTAAAACTCGCAGGGTTTCAATGGTTTCGCAGGTTCTTTCCGAAAAGGGCATTTCCCGGGGAATTAAGGGCCGACGGGTTTTTAATTCCGCCACTAACCAGGCGATTTTTTCTGATTCGCTTAATTTGCCGTAGGGTTTGGGTAAAACTCCGAGATAGGCGGCGATTTCTTCGATACATTCGGCGTGACGGGTGGATTCCTGCCGAAAATCTAACTGAGTCAGGACAAAGCCAAAAATCTCCACTTGGGCGATCAGTTGATCCAGTTCTTGACAGGAAAGACCTGTTTGCAAGAGACTGCGCTGTAATAGCTGTAATTCGGCTAAAAACTCGGAACCAGAGCGATAGATGTTGGTTTCGTTGAGTTTAGTTAGTAATTGTCGTTCTTCCGGGTCATTAAGGCGATTATTGCGATCGCGCGTATTTTCCAGACGTTTTTGAATAAAGGCCAATTTGAGGCGATAGGGTTCCTGACGGTAGCGGATGGCTAACTGGCTATAGATTTCGGGCATTTGCTGTTTATCTCTGTCCAGGGAGTCCAGCAACTCCGGCAAGACGTGACACCAGTGCAGGGAGGCGCTTAAAATACTGGTCAGGTCGTGAATAGCATCGAGATATTTTTTAATAACCAGATTGCGCTGATAACAGCAGGTTTTCCAGGTGACTTCGGGGGTAACGGAGGGATTGCCATCCCGATCCCCCCCAACCCAAGAACCAAAGCGACAGAAGTTATTTTTCGGCGCTTGTAAACGGGGAAAGGAGGATTGTAGGCTTTGCTGCAGACGCAGGGTTAACTGGGGTAGGGAATCGAAGAGAACTTCATCGAAGTAGTGCAGGGCATAATCCACCTCATCGACGACGGTGGGTTTAAATTGATGTAGTTCATCTGTTCGCCACCAAAAACGAATTTCTTCTTTTAACTGTTTGGTGACTGTTTGTGCTTCTCTGGAGTTAGTTAACCCCATACTGCGAAAGATTTCTTCTGCTTGGTCGAGTTTTTCGAGAATGCCCGAGATGCGGCGCTGTTTGATGCGAATGGTATGACGGACAATTTCCGTGGGGTGGGCCGTAAAAACCAGACGAATATCTAATTGATCGAGAAGACGCTGAATTTCTTGGGGGGGGACGTTAACCTGTTTGAGATAGGGAAATAACCAGTGAAATAGTCCCGATTTTGGACTGGAGTGATCGGACTCGTTCAGGGTTTTTTCTAGCCAATCGGCCCCGACAATGGTGGCTAAAAGGCTTTTCTGCGGTGGATCTGTCTTGGGACTTTCGTTTTCTTCCCCGATCACCGTCCGTCGCAGTAGTTGCTGATCTCTTTGTTCGTAGTGTTGTTCAATAATATTGATTAACTGGAAATAGAGGGCAAAAGCGCGGGTAACTTTGATCGCTTCCCCTAGTTCCAAGTCTTCGATCATTTTGGCGATCGTTGCCTCCGCACTATCATCGGTCACTTGTCCTTCCTCAGAACAGAGATGGCGCAGTAATTCCAGTAAATCGACTAATTCTTGACCACATTCGGAGACCAAGACTTCTTTCCATAAATCTTCGATTAATTTCAGTCTTTGCTGCAGAAACAGGTTGGAAGTGGGGAAAATATCCTGTTCGGTTTCGGTCGAGGAGACAAGGACGCTCATAATTTCAGTAAAAAGTGAAAAGGAGATGGGAGTCAGGAGTCAGGAGTCAGGAGTTAGGAGTCAGGAGTCAGGCGTCAGGAGTCAGGAGTCAGGAGTCAGGAGTCAGGAGTCAGGAGTCAGGAGATTATTTTATTTATTCTCCCTACAC
>NZ_JADEXY010000100.1 GCF_015206885.1 Microcystis aeruginosa LEGE 91341
CCAAAACCCCAAAACCCTAACACCCCAAACCCCCAAAACCAAAGAGCCGAAATTAGTATTCTGGTACGGTGGAATCGACTTCGCGACTCCAGGCGCTGATACCACCTTTGACGTTAATTCCTTCGATACCTGCCTCTTTGAGAATAGCGAGGGCTTTAGCGGAACGTCCCCCCATCTTACAATGGGCGATAAGACGATAACCGTTGACTAATTCCTTAATTTTGGGAATTGCCGCACCATTTTCGATATCGGGTAGGGGAATTAATACCGAGTTGGGGATATTAGCGATTTGGTACTCGTTGGGATTACGCACATCGATGAGAATGTAATCATTGGCATTGCTGTCAATTAGTGCTTTTAACTCTACTACGGTCATTTCTGTCATTTTTTGCTGTTCTGCTGCTTCTTGTGCTTTTGCTTGCGGGATACCGCAGAATTGTTCGTAATCAATTAGTTTTTCAATGACGGGACGGATGGGATTCGGACGCAATTTTAACTCGCGGAATTTCATTTCCCAAGCATTGTAGAGCAGTAAACGACCACTGAGGGTATCCGGAGCGCCGAGGATAATTTTAATGGCTTCTGTGGCTTGAATTGTGCCGATTACTCCGGGTAAAACCCCTAAAACGCCGCCTTCCGCACAGGAGGGAACCATCCCCGGTGGTGGCGGTTCGGGATAGAGATCGCGGTAGTTGGGACCACCTTGGTAGTTAAAAACGGTTGCCTGTCCTTCAAAGCGGAAAATTGAGCCATAGACGTTGGGTTTGTCGAGAAGAACACAAGCATCATTAGTCAGATAACGGGTGGGGAAATTATCGGTCCCGTCGATAACTACATCATAGGGGGCTAAAATGTCAAGGGCATTTTCGGAACTTATGCGGGTTTCGTACAAATCCACCTGACAATAGGGGTTAATTTCCAGAATTCTGTCCTTAGCGGAAACAATTTTCGGTTTACCTACCCAAGAAGTGCCGTGAATAATTTGACGTTGCAGATTGGAACTATCGACGATATCGAAGTCAACAATACCAATTCTACCGATGCCAGCCGCCGCTAGATAGAGTAAAAGCGGGGAACCGAGTCCCCCGGTGCCGATGCAGAGAATACTGGCGGCTTTTAGTTTTTTTTGACCTTCTAAGCCCACTTCGGGCAGAATAATGTGTCGAGAGTAGCGTTGAACCTCCTCTTTGGAAAGTTCGATCGCCGCGAGATTAGGATTTAGCATAGATTGGGTAAATAGTGAAACCTGACTCGATTCGGGCAAGAATTTCGTCTCAGCACGGTTTAGAGACAAAAATCAGGAAGACTCGATCGCTTCCTGTTTTTTCAATTCTTTCTATGACTATGATAGTGTGAGGGTCCGGCTCCCTGTTGTTAATATTAGTTAACTTTCCCCTGCTACTTGATCGCGGTATTCACTAGCGGAGAGGGTGTCAGCCAAGGCATTATCGGGATTTTCTACCCGCACTTTTAATAACCAACCCTCCCCGTGGGGATCATCGGCAATTAATTCGGGGGAGTCAATCATCGCTTGATTGCGATCGACTACGGTTCCCGAGACGGGAGGATAAAGTTCTTCCACCGCTTTTACCGATTCAATCGTGCCGAAACTACTACCTACTTCCAGCGCATCTCCCAATTCGGGCAATTCTAGAAACACGATATCACCCAATTGATCGACGGCAAAAGCACTAATTCCCAAGGTAGCGATTTCACCTTCGAGTCTGACGTATTCGTGGGTTTCTAGGTATCTCAAATCCTCGGGATATTCCAGTTCCATCGTCTGTCTCTAAATATTTACAGCATCAGTTAGTTTACTAGATCTCTTGGGGAAAATGTTCATCGGCTAGGGCTGTTTTATTGCCGATCGCTACCTAGACAAAATTAATTACACTGATCGAAGCCTGATTAAACAGCTAGAATTGGTTTAGATGGATCGGGGAACGCCACGGAACACTGGAACAGTAAGGGTTAGCTGCTTTTTTAGCTCACTTAACAATAACTGGTTTAAATACCTCCTAGCTTACTTATGTTAAATTCCATCTTAGATCCTCGTGGTGGCGAACATCAAACTATAAGAGCCTTTTTTGAGCCAAAAACCATCGCTGTGGTGGGATTTAATCGCCAAAATCCCCAACTTGATCGCACTCTTTTACATAATCTCTATGATAATCCCGGTCAGCACCGCCTTTATCTAGTTAATCCTCACCCCGAAAACTGGCTCGATCTTCCCACCTATAGCAGTTTAGAGGATATCCAGGCGGCGATCGATCTGGTAATTATCACCGCCCCTGCTCCCGAAATTCCCGCTATTATCGCCCAATCTGTCGAAAAAAAGGTTAAATGCGCCCTGATTCTCTCCACGGGTTTTCGGGAAACTGGACAGATAGGGGAAAATTTACTCAGGAAAATTAAAGCGATCGCTGGTCAAAAATTACGCATCATCGGTCCCCATAGTTCAGGAATCTGCAATATAAGCCAAAATCTTAACGCCACCTTTTCCCCCATCCTGCCGAAAACCGGTTCAATTGCCCTGATTAGTCAAAGTGGTGCGATCGCTGCTGCCGTGCTTGATTGGAGTTTAAGCGAAAATATCGGTTTTAGTCACTTTATCTCTCTCGGAGTCCTTTTAGATGTGGATTGGGGCGAATTACTCTATTATTTAGGAGACGATCCCCAAACCAAAAGCATCGTTATCTACCTGGAATCCCTGAATAATGCCCGCTCTTTTCTGTCCTCGGCCCGAGAAGTTGCCCTAAATAAACCAATTATCGCCATTAGTCGCCACAGTACCGACTTTGACCCCACTTCTCTTTCCCATGCTGGCAAATTAACCAGCGATCAGCTAACTCTCTCCGCTGCCTTTGCTCGCTGTGGCATCGTGGAAGTACAAAGACTGGCCGATCTGTTGAATATCACGCAAGTTTTAGCGAAAATTCCCCGATTTCCCCGGGGAAAACGCTTGACAATCATCAGCAATGGTTTTGCTCCCGCTCTTTTAGCGGCCTCGGCTTTACTGGCGGAAGATGGACAACTGGCAACCCTTACCCCGGCAACGATCGGAAAACTAGCGCCTCTTGTTCCCGCGGATATCGTCCCCCAAAATCCCATCGATCTGCGTCGCGGCAGCGATCCCGATAGCTACGCTCGCGCCCTAGAGATCGCTTTAGCGGATGCACATACCGACGCGGTGTTGATGATTCTCTCGCCTCGCTTTAACACTGATCTGCGAGAAATTGCCCTTAGAATTGCTTCAATTGCTCAAAATAGCAAAAAACCCATTTTAGCAAGTTTGATGGGAGGGGAGGGCATTGCAGAGGGGTTAGCGTTATTAAATCAGCAGGGTATCCCCACCTATCGCTATCCCGATTCGGCGGCCCGGGTGTTTAATTTGCTCTGGAAATATGAAGAGAATCTGCGCGGTCTTTATCAAACGCCAATTTTAACCAATTCTCAGGAAAATAGCTCCGATCTAGTTTTAGTTAGCCAGATTATCGAGCAAGCAGGCGATAGAACAATTCTCAGTGAGCCAGAGTCTTTAGCTATACTGAAAGCTTATGGAATCCCTGTTATTGTCACTGAAATCGCTGAAAGTGCCGCAGAAGCAGTTAATCTCGCCGAATCTCTCGGTTATCCCGTGGTGATGAAACTGCATTCGAGGACGATTATCCATAAAAGCGCGGTGGGTGGGGTACAATTGCCGCTTTTTTCCCCTAGGGCAGTGGTGCAAGCGTATCAGGCGATCGAAGCTAATATTAGCGCACAAGTGGGTCGGGAGCATTTTCTCGGGGTGATTATTCAACCGATGTTAGAAATCGATCGAGGATATGAGTTAATTATCGGCTCTAATTACGATGATCAGTGCGGACCGGTGATAATTTTCGGTACTGGTGGCCGTTTAGTCGATATTTTTCAAGATTACGCCACCGCTCTACCTCCTTTAAATACTAATCTCGCTCGCCGACTTTTAGAAAAAACCAAGATTTATCGGGCTTTTCAGGGACTAAATGGGCTTAAATCGCTTAATTTAGCGAATTTGGAGCAAATAATCGTTAGATTTAGTCACTTGGTTAGTGAACAACCTCGCATTAAAACTATCGATATTAATCCCTTTTTTGCCGATTCAGAGCAATTGATTGCTCTTTCCGCTTCTATCCTTCTTCATCCTCCAACTACTCCCCCAGAAAAGTTATCTCATCCAGCAATTCGTCCCTATCCCGAACATTATATAGAACCTTGGACGACGAAAAGAGGCTTAAAGGTGCTAATTCGTCCAATTCGGGCGGCAGATGAGCCTTTAGTGCGACAATTTCACCATTATCTCTCGGAAGAAACTATTTATTATCGTTATTTTCATCTTGTCAATCTTGATCGCCAAACCGCTTATGATCGTCTTACGCGCATTTGTTTTATCGACTACGATCGAGTAATGAGCTTAGTGGTAGAGATTAATAACGATCAGACGGAAGAACCAGAAATTATCGCTATAGGACGCTTAAATAAACTGCACGGCGTTAATGTGGCGGAATTTGACCTATTAGTTAGGGATGACTATCAAGGTCAAGGAATTGGTACAGAATTACTACGGCGTTTAGTCACTATTGGCAAAAAGGAAGGATTAGAGGGAATTGAAGGAGAAATTTTAATAGATAATCGCGCTATGCAGATGATAGCGGCTAAAGTGGGGTTTTCTCTCTATAAAACTGCCGATTTTGTCAAAGCGGAACTTGAATTATGAAGTCTTTTTTTGATAAGCTGATCACTGATTGTCTGGCTGAATTGTTTGGGCTAATCCTTGCTCTAAAGTAAAGGGAGGTTGCCAATTCAGGGTTTTTTGAATATAGCTAGAGTCAACGGCAAGAGAACCAAGCAAGCGATCGATATTATAGGTATTAAAAGGGAGGTTTTTCCCTGTTATGGATTCTATCCTATCACCCAGATAACCTAAGAATCTAAGTAAGGTAGTGGGGACGGGCAGCAATTGACAGGGTTGTTGAATTTGTTGAGCAATGAGTCGAATTAATTGGGGAGTAGAAACAGCTTGGTTATCGCTAATTAAAAAGATTTGATTAGCGGCATTAGGATGATCTAAACAGGTAATAATGGCAGCAACTAAGTTACCCACAAAGACAAAACTACGACGATTTTTGATCGCACCAAAAGGTAAAGGTAATCCCCGTTTAATTAGTTTCATCAAGCGCTCCATATTACCCGGATTACCAGGTCCGTAAACTAGAGTAGGACGAAGGATCGTCCAAGTCATGTTACTATCTTTTGCTATTTCAATTAAAGCTTGTTCCGCTTGCAATTTACTACGACCATAGGGACTATCGGGGTAACAGGGAGAGTTTTCTGTGAGTATGCTATCGCTTTGAGTTGTCATCGCACCGATAGAACTGATAAAAACAAAGTGTTTAACTCCTGCTTGAATTGATTGTTGAACTAAGTTAGCTGTACCTTGGGTATTAACCTTAATAAATTCCGCTTCTGGATTGGGAATAGTTTCGTTGATAATATGAGCGCGGGCTGCTAGATGGATGACTATATCAATTCCCTGTAGTGCCTCTTGCCAATTAGTTTTTTCATCGATATTGCCAACTTTAACTATTCTTATTGGTTTAGATAAGGACTGAGATAAATTCTTTCGTACTGCCGCAGTAATCTGGAATTGATCCTGAGATAAAATTGGCAGAAGATAGCTGCCGATAAAGCCTGTTGCACCCGTGACTAAAATGTTTTTCATAAATTAAATTAATATTTTTTTAGAACTTTTTCTCTATTTTTAAAACTTTGTGTCTATATATTTGATATATATTTCCGCTAAAATAAGCAGTAGGCATAATCAAAAATGCTATAGTACACCAAAAAACTCTAGAGAAGAAATTAGGTATTTTTTCCTTTTTACCCCGCCAAATTTCTAAATCAAAATCATCTCTATACTTATAATTTATTCTGATCGACTCCGCTAAAATAAAAACAATAGCTACTACTAAAAATAACTGGGAGTGCAGTCGATTGTTTAACCATAATATATCTAACAGGAAAAATAAAATTATAGTAATAAAAATTATTAATGGTAACTTACTTCTTGTGGGAGTGCTTTGTGGATGTTTGAGAAAGGTCAAGTATCTACCTCTACCGTATTTAAAATACTGAATAAATAAAGTTTCCCAAGAGCTTCTAGGATAGTAATCTACTTTGATTTTAGAACTTACATAAATCGCATTATTTTGTTTTTCTTTTAATCTTAAATTAAGTTCCGCATCTTGATTAGTTACTTGAAATGGATCAAAAACTGTTAATATTTTTCTCGAATCAACCTCAGAAATTTCTTCGGGATTATCTAATTGAACTGGTTCAAGAGCTATTTCTAATAAAGCTTTTCTCCAAAAACACCCTATAAAAACTGTATCAGCATAGCCATCATAGTTGGGATCTCGATACTTTGCCCCTCCATTACCTAAAAAGCTTCTTGATGCTATGGCCAAACCAGCTTGGAAATCATTAGTAGCAACAAAACGTTGAGATCCTCCCACATTCAGAGCCTTTGATTCTAGTAAAACCTCTACACATTTTTCAATATAGTCTGGTGCGTAATCGCAATGGGCATCAGCACGCAAAAAAACATCTCCTTTGGCTTCAGAAAGCATCTGATTAAGGGCAGCAGATTGAATTTTGAGGGGATTAATAATAAGTTTGACTCTTGAGTCTGCCAAAGACAATTTTTTAACTAATGCTTGAGTTTCATCCTGACTACCTCCATCAGCTACTAAAATCTCTAATAATTTAGGATAACTGGTTTGAAGAAACCCACGAATAACCGACTCAATATGATCGGCTTCATTGTAGGTGGGAATAGCTACAGTTACAGTGGGGTAGGTACATAAAAAATATTCGGTATTTTGTGACATAGACTTTAGATTTTAATTTTTTACTTGCAATCACAATTTACTATTTAAGTTTCCCTAACTATATAGTATCTATTGCCAAATTTATTATAGGCATAAAAATCAACATTTTGAACCTGAAGATAATCGTCAATATCCCGATAGTCAAAACCAAAATGAGTACACCAATGGCTTCTTTCATTTCTATACTTAGAAACTCGTTCTCCTGTTAATAGACTCCACATATACTTAAGAAAAAGGAATTTCTGCTTGGGAATTTCTTGAAAACAATTAAGTGCATTATACCCATAACGAATTACTCTCCACAATACTCGCAGAAATCCTAGCCAACCAATTTCATCTGGGACCAGAATTAAAAGAAAACCTTGACTTTTTTTCAATTTAATCAGATTGTCGATAGCAGTGGTAAGTTCACCAACGTGTTCTAGGGTTTCCGTACATATTAATACATCGTATTGAGTTTCAGGTTTGTTGTCTTCATTGAGGTTAATCGTTTGGAACTGAATGTGCGGATAACGTTGTTTTGCCAGTTCAAGATTTGGTTGATGAATATCCATCCCTACAGCAATATCTGGTTTGAATTCATCAACGATTACCGCAGTAATATAAGCGGTACTACAACCTACATCAGCAAAGCTCTTGCCTGAAAAATTTACTTCCATTCTCAAAATATCGAGAATTCGGTTGAGCATCGCTTTTCCACTCATCGGCAGGTATTGCCGTAAGGTATGACGGGTATAATGAATTGAGTGATCGTAAACCATTTAAGCCTCCTGAGAAATAATTGGTATGGGATAGTACGAAACAACAGTGTCACTAGAAGTGATTTTCTCTAGCATATTTTTTAATCAATTTTACTAATCTATCTTGGAAAACAGATTGACAAAAGTTTTCTTGGAAAACCTTTTTTGCCCTTTCTCCCATGGCTTTTTGTTCCATTTCTGATTTATCCAAAAATTTCGCCAGACCCTTATGTATATCCTCCTCAGAATCAATAGTAATTACATCAGCACCTCCCGCTTCCTCTAAAATAGGGTGGATATCTATACCATCAGAGATTATAAGGGGCAAACCAAGGGCCGCCGCTTCTGCTACAGAATAGCAAAAATTTTCCCGATAGCTTAAATGAATAAAAGCGTCAGCGGCAGCTATAAATATCCATTTATCTAAACCATAAACTGAGTGATGATAGTAAACTTGCTGATTATCAACAACCAATTCTAAACAATATTTTTCGGATTTAGACAAGCTACCAACCATTAGATAAACCCAGTCTTGTGGATTATTTTCTTTAAAAGCTAAAGCAGTTTCAATAGGGCGTTTCATTGGGTCAATTCTGCCTAAAAACAGCAGTATTTTTTTACTCTTATCAATTCCTAGTTTTTCTCGTACCTGATTTTTATACTGTACAATTCCTGGCAAGTCTGGAACTTCAATTCCCAGAGGACAGATTTCTACATTAGAATTCCGTAGATACGCGCTTGCTTTTTCTGCTTCCCGGTTGCTAGTGCAAATAACAGCACTAGCTTGTTGTAATATTCGCTGGCCCATTCCATACATCCACAAATATTTAGGTATAGCGCGATAGGAAAATACATAGGGGTCTAGAGTACCATGTAGAAATACTATGTAAGGGACTTTTTTGATTTTTGACAACACATAACCGATAACAGCATGGAACTGAAAAAGACAGTGTATAGTAATTAAGTTAAGCTCCAATGCCCACAATTGAGATAATAATTTATAGGTAACGATAGGTATTCCATAGTTAGCTCCAAAATTGAAAACATTCAATTGTTGCAGATGATAGTCCGCTTCCGATTCTGCACTGACCGAGGAATTCATCGGTATTGTATCAAGGGTTTTAGCTGCTATCAGATTGCTAAAGCTTTTTTGAACAACATACAAACCGCCTCGATCAGGGTGAAATGGCTTCGGAGAAATTTGTAGTATTTTCATAAATATTCTGATTATTCGTATCCAAATCGACTGTTCTTTAGATTTTTACCTAACTTAACTAGAAAATGAGGCAAAATTTTTACCAAATAGCTATTAATCGTATAATAGATAAATAGTAAATAGGCATAAGTTTTGTTAACTCCGTATTCAATGGCTATATCTCGGCTCTCTTCCTTAGCAATTATTTTACCACTTAATCCGCCTGGTCTAATATTTCCTAACACTTTTTTTATCTCTACTCCTTGATAATTTTTTGTATGAATTCTGAGGCTAAATTCGTGATCGGCCGCTACTTTATACTTGGTATTAAAAGACCCTTCCTGTAAGTAAACGAGCTTCTTGACAAAAGCTGAAATATGGGGATAAGGTTGAACATAATAAATACTTTGATTTAACTTTTCCCCTGTCATTGCTGAAAACTTACCTATTCTCTCTCCTTTTTGATTAACTAAATAAACACTGCCATAAGCATAATCAGCTTGAGAATCATTAAGAGCTAAAACACTATTTTGAATTGCATCTAGTTCGTACCAATCTCCACAGTTAAGATTGCCAATAATTTCACCCATAGCTAGACTTATAGCCTTATTCATAGCAAAGTATAAACCTTGATCTGGTTCACTCAGCCAATAATCAATAGCATCTTCGTATTTATGGATAATTTCAACAGTACCATCTGTAGAACCACCATCTATAACAATATACTCAACATTATCGTATGTCTGATTAATCACACTCTGAATCGTTTGCTCTAAATACTTCTCACCATTAAAAACTACCGTTATAATAGTAACCAAAGGAACTGTAATTTTTTCCAATAACTCACTTGTCTCCCCGTAGGAGTGCTTGAAATATCCCTTTGTTCTCAACCCCCCTTCTCCCTTGCGTTCTAGATTTGGTGGAGATAATATTGGATATTGTAGGGGAGCAGAAGTGAGTTTACGAGTCGTGGAAAAATTATGATTAAGATTAATTATTTTCATGTTTTTTTTGGGGCGAGTCATCTTCAAGCAATCATCCAGAAAGAACTGGGTAATCGATCTTCATTATAAGCATTGATATTCTCAAGAAACACAGAATTCTTATAAGAAGATACCATAGATAAGGATGCCAAAATTTCAAACTTTTTGTTAAATTGTAGAAAGGTCTCTAAAAAGTATTGCTCGTTCCAGTATCGTGATTCTTTGAGATTCCATTCGATGGGATAATCATAGGGGAAAAATATATCGTGAATATGAACTAAAACTCCCGTTTGTAAACGGGGATACACTTGAAGAAATTCAAACTCCACATCACTACCAGACTTAAACACATGACTAGAATCCACAAACAGAATATCATTGGTTTGCAGGGATTCAAAAACAGACAAATCTACGGCTTCTACTTTCTGGGTAAGCAAACTAAATTCTAGAAAATCTTGACTAACATTAGCAAAGTCTTTTAAAAAATCTTGAGGATAAGGCTCGATCGAGATCAGTTGTGATTTTTGGGAATTTTCTATAAAATTCATTCTTAAAGCTGCAGCGATAATTTTAGTGCTACCACCTGAGCCAATTTCAATTATCCGAGACGGCTTTTTTTCTCTGACCATAGCATAGAGGACTTCTGCATCGCCACTAATGAGAGCAGAAGTATCTTCGGAATAACCAAACGCTGAAAAAATTTCTTTATTGTTAAATTCTAAAGCATATTTTTCTAGTAAATACTTAACCAGTTCAGTTTGCTTGTCTAGATGCCATTCAATTGAGCTAAGAGGTCTTTCTTTACCCGCGTAGGTCATAATTTCCTGACGGTTGGGTATCGGCTGATAAAAATGGTCAGTAATTAGGGTGTAGCCGATATTTCTTAAGAGGGGATTGAATATTTGTCTGGCTAGAGCAAATTTAATATTTTTCCTTCCCTGTTCGGTTTGCATACGGTTAAGTAATTTTTTCAACATTGTCAACCTTTACACTGCTAATATTTACTATCATGTTTTGTCGTCAAAGCCAACTGGGAACTGGCATCCTTTATCAAACTATTACTAGCTGGTTGTTTCCTATTAAATCTTGACAAAATACTGATGCGGCAGCATGTCACCCATAATGGGCAATTCAATTAACCAACCAGTTCAAGACCGGATTCAATGGGCATACTGGCTGGATTATACCCGATGATCAACTTCTTGTAAAGAAAATTTTTAATCAGCTAATACCAGAAAGCGAACAAGAGTTTTCTAAGGTTATTGGTTGTCCATGCTTGATATTCCTATCCTATTAGCTTTCTGGAGAGTCATTGTACTTTGGCCGGTCAACATCTAGATTTATTCTGGCAAATCTCCAAAACGCTCTCGATAGCGTTGAAGCAATGCTTCCAAATCCTCAGCCCGCATTTTTTCCTGTTGGGCCCGCATTCTTTCCTGTTCAGCCCGCATTCTCTCCTGTTCAGCCCGCATTCTCTCTTGTTCAGCCCGCATTCTCTCTTGTTCAGTTAGCTCTGACTCCGTGGGCAGTAAATCGCCGGCAAAAGTCGCCCAACGCAGCCAAACTGCCTCAACTCCCTTATACTCCCCTTGCCAGCGTACCAAAGCTAACCCTAGCCTTTGACTGAAAAATCTTTCTCCCATCTCTAGAGATAATGGCTCGTAGTTGCCGTCTATAAGGATAAAACCCGCCCAGTCTTCAGGATTAAAGGGATCGTACCAGAAATATTCTGGTACTCGCAAGCGGTCTTGATAGATAGCTTTCTTTTCAGTTTTATCCTGTTGAGCGGTACTTTCAGAAAGGAGTTCGATAACCACATCGGGAGCTTTCCCCTCTTGCCAAACCACCCAACTTTTTCTTTCCGCTTTGGGAACCCCCAGGACAGCAAAGAAATCGGGACCGCGAAATTCCTCGTTTTTTAACTGTGCGGCGCTGAAATAAACGAACATATTGCCGCCTACATAGCCATCTTCCCTAGCAGCTAACCAGGGTAACAAGGTATCTATGAGTATATCCATCTGGAGTTTATGTCGTTGGGTTTCCATGGGAACGCCGTCATCGCAGGGCAATTCATCTTGGGTGGGCAGTGAAAGTCGAGAAGGGGCAATAGTTGAAGTCATCGGAGCTACGCTGGTGATTAGACTTAAGGAGCTTTTTCCTCTAGCACTAGGGAAAATTTTTACTGACTAGAATTTCAGATGGGGGCAAAATATCACAGTAGTTATAGCCTTCTTCCAGGAGAGTAGAGTTTTTTTAAGCACATATTATAGGCTTGAGCTGCCTTCAATTTTTGGTACAGCAAAGGACTCTTTTCTCTACAAGACTGTTGTAGTTGCTGAAACTCGGCTTCACCCTTTTTCAGATAGGCATTGACAAGCTCTCGATTGGCCAGATAGAATGCGATCGCGCCATAAACCTGTTCGAGGGAAAGGAGTGGAAAATTTTGGGCAATGCTTTCGGGCGATTCTCCGTTCAAGAAAGAATAGACAACTGAGTCAAGAGAGATACGAGTTCCTTCGAGCCAATATTCTTCGTCTCGTTGCTCGATGTACTGTTTTGTTGGGATGGGGGCTAATTTCATAGGAGCAATGTTGCTGTTTAGCTGAAAGGATAAGAAATCCCATTACCAAGCAGGAATACCATTGCTAGGACTAGGGTATAGATTTTTGGAGATGTCTATTTCTTATGATGATATTAGCGTCGAGAACGATGAATTTGAGTCTCACTCGTCTAAATCCTTTCTCTGATTTGTTCTGTCCGCTTCACACATCTGACGAAACTCACGAACAATATCGTCTGCGGAAATTCCCTTTTGACTTAACAGGTACTCAAATTGAGCTGCCACCGCTTGTAAGGCAGCGATATCGGGGCTTTTACTCCCCTGTTTAACAGGGAAATAGAACCCAACAGGAGTGACGTAGTACCTCAACGGGAGTCTCACCCTATATGTATTTAGGGAGTTCGCTCCGAAATTCTCGCACCCCAATTTTCTCAATGTCATGCTTATCCATAGTCTCTCTTGTTGTGTACGCACTGTGTACATAGTGTAGCACTATTTGAGAAAGGATATCAACAAATAACTTTGCCCATGTTTTACGAGATTAAAAATTTAATCTGGTTTAAAGAAAATAGCATCCATCTGCAACATCCTCCCAGTTTTTTCGGCAGTAAACCCTGGTTCAATACCGTACAGTTCGTAACCTAATTTTTCCACGATATCAATCATTTCTTTAAACAGGACTTGACCTTCGTAGAGAGGGACTAAAGATAATTCAAGCTTAATGCCTTTGATTGATGGCAAAATTGCTGTTGCTCCTTCTAGCACTTGCTTTTCTAAACCTTGCACATCTATTTTGAGAAAAATGGATTTAGTTTCGTTTTTGATGTAGTCCTTGGCAAGGGTATCTAGCCTGCTCAATTTTACTGTTTCTGAACCAGAGTAAGCTGATTTAGGGGCAGATTCTAAGTGTGCATCCAGCATTGGCAAAGCTGAACTACTCTGACTGTTACCAGCAATATTGATGATAATCTCACCATCTTGGTTGCCGATGGCAGTTTGGGGAGCAATTTCCCAGAGCGTGTCTTTTTTACTGACAGCTTTTAACTGAGAGTAAGCGCTTGACAGCGGTTCAAAGGAAACAATCCTCCCTGAATAGCCTAATTCTCGCAGTAATTTAGCATACTGCCCAATATTAGCACCAACATCGAATACTAAGTCAATATTGTGATAGGCTAACAAGCGCTGCATTTTCGCCGCTTCAGATGTTTGTACATTGTATCTTTTTAGATCAATTCCTAAACTTCTGGCGAGTTTCTTGATTATTTTTTTAGGCATAAATTTTGAGTGATAATTAATTTTATTCAAGAGGCAATCCAACCCAGTCCCATGAAACAAATACATCAGGACTATTGATTTGACATAATTTTCCTTTGGAACTAACTCCATATATCTCGTACTTATGTTCAGCCAAGAACTCTTTTGTTTTGTCAGTTGACAACCAATTTTCAACTGCTTCTACCACCAATATTGGACTGTCTCTTTTAATTATAGTCTCGCCTCCTTGAAGAGCAAGAGGCTCAGCTCCTTGGATATCCATTTTTATGATATTTACATTTTGCACCTGGTCAATCAAATCATCTAGTTTACATACTTGTATTTCATATTCTTTAATTAAATCTGGATTATTTCCTTGTTCTAATACTTCTACGCTTTCTAATTGACAGCCACTATTCTCACTAGAATCTGCCAGTAATTTTTGTCTTCCTTCTGTACTGGATACGGCTTCGTTATGAAGAATCACGTAATCAGTTAGCTGATTTTGCTTTACATTGTATTCGAGCAAGGAAAAATTTAGTGGATTTGGCTCAAAACTATGAATAACTCCTGACCAACCACGAGATTTTAGCTCATAGGCAACAATTAGGGTATAAACACCATGATGTGCTCCTACATCTAACATAACAAATCCAGGTTTAATTTGACTGACAATATATTGAACTAAGTGGTATTCTATTTCACCAACATAATATCCTTGAACCGACATTAAACTACCATAAGAACGAAAGTTAATTTTTTCTCCATAAATCTTGAAGTCCTGTGGGTGATTGACAACTAATATATCGTGAAAATGTTTTAACAAAAAAGGTTTCCAATAGAATTTACTATCATGACGTAATAAAAAAGATTGGTGATAGAACCAATACATCGGTTTTTCAATAAGTTTTGTAATGGGTAATAGTGGATATCTGGCAGACTTATAAGCTGATTTAACACTCTTAAGTGCGTTCTTAATTGTTTTCTTAAGCATAGAGAATGGCATTTAGAATAAAAGCTTAAATATGGTTTTTAATTTCTTCGCTATGCGCTCAGTCAAAGATAATTGACAATAAACACGATAGGTAAACTTATCGGCATCAATATGCGGAATCATATACGGTGTATGACATAGGGGAAACTCCATCGCTTCCACATTGACAGAGTTGATTGGAGAGCTATCGTTGGTTGTGTGCGTAGCATTTACGCCAAAACCAACATTGCTAACTAGATTTCTATTAGGAGTAACAGCTAAACCATGCTGAAGAAAACAGGATAGTATCCAGCGGTAGCCCCAACTGTTAATATCTTCATCATAAGTTCTCTGAAATATTTTAGTCCAATATTTTACTTCTTGAGGATCGCGTAAAATGTACTTAAGGAGATTATCCTGTTTGACTTCCCTCCACAGACTCATATCACTATCATAATAGTGCCACGCCCGCCTCCAAGTTGCCCACCCCCATATAAGGTTAATCTGAGAAAAATAATAGCTATACTTGGTACGCTGGCGACCGAACTGAAAGTTACAACCGATAATAGACATGATTCTCTCATCATTTTGATAATGCTCAAGCAATTCCTGACAAAATCGAAAGAAACTAGGATGTGGTAAGCAATCATCTTCAAGAATAATAGCCTTCTCAACCGTGCTAAAAACCCAATCTAAGCCACTTGATACCCGCTTCCTACAACCTAAATTTAAATCAGAATAGTTCTTCAACACCTCACAATCCCAGTCCACACGCTCGATAACTGCACGAGCCGCCTTACACTTCTCAATATCATCGGATTTATCTAGGCGTGGACCGTCGGCAACCACTAATAACTTAGGTGGCTTCGCCTGACGGATGGCTTCAAATACCCTCGCCGTCGTGTCTGGTCGATTGAAAATCAGGAAGGCGACCGGAGTGGTCAGTTGGAAGTCAGTCATAGACGAATTTACTATTAACTCATGGTATACTAAACCACCCTGACCAAATTGTCAACTCTAGGCTAGTGGAACCAGCAATTCTCAGTTTTAGACACAGCAAGCCTTTTAGGGATTTAAAGAACATTTTAAAGGGGGATTTTTGGGGCAACTTTGGGTGTACTATCACGTCAAAAGCCTGAAGACTTGTGAAATGAAATTCGCCATCCCATTGAATTTTACCCCGTATTATGCGAACTAAC
Source organism: Microcystis aeruginosa LEGE 91341 (assembly GCF_015206885.1). Classification (GTDB taxonomy): domain Bacteria; phylum Cyanobacteriota; class Cyanobacteriia; order Cyanobacteriales; family Microcystaceae; genus Microcystis; species Microcystis aeruginosa_H. The sequence goes on from NZ_JADEXY010000100.1 coordinate 15,816, forward strand.
TCGGGTCTGCTGAAAAAGTTTTTCCTGGGGGTAGGAGTCAGGAGTCAGGAGTCAGTAGCTGGTCGTTTCAGGCTTTGTCGCCCTTGTTTTTTGTACTAAGTTATGTACTACAAGGAGAATAATGCAAGGTTTTTGAGGGTTCCAATCCGATTTTCTAGCACTAACATCGGATTTTAACAGGTCAAAAGCCTTATTTTAAAAGGGTTTTACCATTATTCAGCAAGCTCTAACTCCCAAAAGCCTTGCTACAGGGCAAATTTAGAATTGCTGTAGTGGGACTACAAAAATCCGCCTAGACGAAGTCAGAGACTTTCGGGATTAATCCCCAATTCCCTGAGTTTAGCCGCCAATCGTTCGGCTTTTTCTTAGGCTGCCTCAGCTTTCTGTTGTGCTTCCTCAGCCAACTCTCGCGGGGTTGGCAACAACATTAGATCTCTTGCAAAAGTAATCAAGATATATCCTTTTGTCGGTAACGAAGTTCGTAATTGTAGATACCAGCAATCAAATTCAATCTCAGACCAAATCGCCGTCTGCGATGTCTGTATCTTGATGAAAGTATCCGAAATATTTTGAGACGACGATGAATATGTTCTATAACTATGCGCCGTTGTGATAACTGACGATTGGCTTTTTTTTTTCTCTTTACTTAGTTTTTCTTTTTTCTTTTTTTTATGAGGAATTTGACTGTTTTGATGGATTTTCTGAATTCCTTGATAGCCTTTATCCCCTAATATTTCTATTTCCTTATTTAACCTTATTTTGCTCTCTTTCCACAGTCGAAAATCATGGACTCTTCCTTTCTCACAACGGACACAGATTACCTGCTCGCTTTTTTGATCGGCAACGACTTGCGACTTTAATGTGTGGTATCCCTGCTTGCCACTATAGCATGATTTCTGCTTTTTTTTAGTCTTTCTATCTCCTGTTCTGACACATCCACCACTATTACTTCTATTTCACTATTACTTTCTAATAGGGCTTTTTTTCCAGGTAGATTAAACAGACCTGATTTGATGAGAATATTAGACCTCTTGCATAATTTTTTTATGGTATAATATAAGGTTTTGCTTTTTTCTCAATTCTTAGATTGAAGTGGAAAAAAGAATAAAATGTGATCTTAGGTCAGGAAATCATCTATAATTTTGC
>NZ_JADEXY010000101.1 GCF_015206885.1 Microcystis aeruginosa LEGE 91341
GATCAGGGGGGTGCCGATTAGAGATTACCAATTGTCTGCTTCTTCAAGAACTTGTGCTGAATCATACCAAACTTCTACATCTAAATCTGCCAGATAGGAAAGGGCATTTTCTATCCCTTGGGAGTTGCCTTGTAGTTGTAGATCGAACCAGCCATCTTGATTATTATTGGCAGCTAACAAAGCAGAAAATATATTCACTTTTAGACCGGGAAAAGACCCTAAACGTGATATAATCGGCTCGTTAACATATTGTTTAGGAATGCGAATTTTTATTCTTCGGGAAGTGGGGCGATCGAGTCCAGATTGATCGAGATGTAAGTCACTTTGGGGATGATTAATAGTTTGCCATTGAGGTTGATTATCCATGGTTTTTCTCCTTTAAGATTTACCAGCTTTAGTCAAAATTTTATCGAAGACGGCTCCACTATCAAAGAATTGTTTTTGTACCTGATCCCAACCGCCTAAATCCTGCACGGTAAAGAGATTTTTTATCTGAGGAAATTTACTCTCAAACTCTTTAACTACCGTCGGTTCAACAGGACGAAAACCCACCTGAGCAAATTCTCTTTGTGCTGCGGGAGTAAATAAAAACTGCACAAAAGCTTCGGCCACTTTTCTCGTACCCTTTTTATCCACATTGGCATCAACAACCGCCACGGGATTATCAATAGAAATATTATAATCAGTGGGAACGGTATAGGCTAACTTCTCACCTTTTTGATTAGCGAGAATCATCTCGTTTTCGTAATTAATTAGCACATTTCCCTGACCCTGTTTAAAAAATACATCACTAGATTCGCGAGCATCTCTAGGTAAAACTGGCGCATTTTTAAACACTTTTTCGACAAAAGTTTCCGCCTCTTGTTCACTGCCTCCCGCTTGCGTCACCGAACCCCAAAGAGCGAGAAAATTCCAGCGCGCTCCGCCAGAAGTCTTGGGATTAGCGGTAATAACTTTAATATTATCCTTGGCTAAATCTGACCATTTATTAATTTTAATATTGGCATCGCGAGGAACAAAAGCCACCACAGATTTATGAACAATAGAGTCATTGGGTGCTTCTTTTTCCCAACCGGGTTGAATTAATCCCGCTTGCTCAATTTTCTTGGTATCCAAAGCTAAAGCCAACGCTACCACATCCGCTTCTAAACCATCGATAACGGCGCGAGTTTGGGAACCGGAACCACCATAACTCTGTTCAAAAGTTACTTTCTGCCCCGTTTTTTGTTGCCATTCCTCGACAAATTTAGGAATGATTTTTTCGTAGGCACTTTGGGTGACAGCATAGGAAACAAGTGTCACAGTCAGGGGTTTTTGGCTGTCATTGCCGCTATTGGTGGGGGATGAGGTACAAGATGCCAGCATTCCTCCCGTCAGGACAGTTGCCATGAGTAGGGACAAACAAGACTGGGATGACTGCATCGGCGGCGCTCCTAAGCTTTACTCTAAGGTTGTATCTGTTTTCAGGCGTGTTTTAATCCTACAGCACAGAAAACAAAATTTCAATACATTTATAAAACAAATTGGGAATAAGGCGATAACAAGGGAAACTGTGAGAAGATAGAATCAGTGCTACATCTAGGTTTGAGACTATGGGCAAGAGCGTCAAAGCCAAAAAAACAACCCTCCTACAACAACTGATTAACCAGAGTTTTCTCTTTCGCGGACTAGAGGAAGCTTGGTTAAGTCAGTATCTCGATGCCGACAATCTCAAGTTAGAGACGCTATTTTCCAATCGTCCTGTCTATACGGCTTTTCTCCCCGATGAATTTCTAGATGTTTTGTATGTGATTTTAAATGAGGGTGTAATCGTCGTCCGCAGCACTCCCCTCGACCGGATTATTGCCATTACCTACCCCGGCGGCTGTTTTGGTATGAGGAGTTTACCCTTTAGTTATGGTTTAGCCAGTCGCGCTTTTCCCTGTTTGGTGGAATCCTATAAAACCACCCACGTCCTGAAAATTCCCTTATCGGCACTAGAAAAGATTTACAACGATAACGAAAGTTTTCGTCAACGGTACTGTTTTTTATTTGAATTACAGCAAAAATTCGAGTATCATTTACTTAATTGCAGTAGCTATCCACCCCAAGCTGTAGCCACTTTACTGAGAGCTTTAATCTATCAAGAAAGAGAATTAGGTAGTCAACCGAGTGCCGAAAATATCTATACTTTTGATTTATCCGTCGATGTGATTGCTCGCGCTTGTCAACTCAATCAACGCACCGTTGAACAGGTATTAAAAGGATTGCAAAACGTGGGACTAATTGCCTCAGAATCGACGGGGGATTTAATTCGGGTACTGGATGCCGAGGGTTTAAAAGAAGTTTACAGTGCCACCAGAGATAAAGTTAATTGGTGGCCCCTAAGATAAGTAGAATTTGCTGAATAAATCTAAAAACTTTGTTGGATAAGAATTTTAGACTTTTTCCCATCAAAAAGCGCCAGACATTGGGGTGAACGGGGGAAAATTCCGGGAGTTTTTCCCTGAAAATTAGGTAATTGACCCCCTGAAAATGGGTAAAACCCTACACCCGACACCCCACACCCCACACCCTGCCCCCACGCAAACCTTTTTCAGCAGACCCTATTTATTATTGCCATTGACAGCGCTTTAAAGCATCTTCGGCAGCCGCTTTGGTGGCATCCTGTTTCCGTTTACCTTTACCTGTACCGTAGAGAAGATGATTAACCCGCACTTCGGCAGTAAATTCCCTAGCGTGGGGCGGTCCTGTAACATCAATGATCGCATATTCTGGATTAGAGGCGAAATTAGCCAGCGCCCACTGTTGAAAGAGATTTTTGGCATCGATAAAAGATGGCGATTCCGATTGTTGAGAGACTAAATGAGAGGCAACAGGGATAAAAAGCCCGTGGAGATAGTTTTTAACCGCATTTAACCCCGAATCTAGATAATAAGCCCCAATTATCGCTTCAAAAGTGTCCGCTAATAGGGTAGGATTTGATCGCCCCCGATCTTTAATTGCCCCCTTGCCTAAACGCATTAACTCCCCCAAGCCGATTTCGATGCCTAATTGCGCTAATTGTTCTTCTTTGACCAAATTTGACCGCAAACGGGTTAATTCGGCCTCGTTCATGGCGGGATATTTTTGATACAATAGTTCGCCCACCAAAAAGGCCAAAATCGCATCGCCCAAAAATTCTAGGCGCTCGTTATTTTCCGTCAATTCCGACTGTTCATTGACATAGGAACGATGGGTTAAAGCTTGGGTGAGAAGGAGAGCATTTTGAAAAAGAGGCAAACAAGACATTACAGAAATGATCAAGTCAAGAGCATTTCTTATCTTAATCCGACCCAACCTCGAATAGATGAGACGAACGATCCTTTTTTTACTGTTTTTTCCGGCTAGTTTAGGCATAATCTCCCAAATCTTCTCACCGGAAAACCTATCCGCTGCTATTCTTGCCCTAGGTACCCTGGGGATGTGTATGGAACAGGCACGCATGGCAGCGGTGGACTTGGCAGAAATTGCCCAATTTCAGCAAAAAACCAGCGATCCTCGCCTCGATCGCTTTTTTATGGTAACAGTTAGTACAATTGTTTTAGAATTATCGGGCTTTTATGTGGCTGCCTTCTGGATAGGATGGGGAGCTTTAATAGTTTTAGTTAGTCAAATTTGGTTTCATTGTTTAGCCAAAATTCAACTGCAGCCAAGCACAGAAAAAATCATTGACCATGGCATAGGGCCACGTTTACCCATCTTACTCGCCGACGGAATCGGGATAATCTTCGTGGCTTTCTGGTTAGCCAAAATCGCTCCCCTAATTATGGCCATGACTTTAACGACAATGTTATTAATCTACGGCTCTATTAAGTATCTTTTCAGAACTGGGGAGGGGGGAGAAAGTAACCTCCAGAGGCGGCAATCCCTATAAATGGGCGTTCAGAGACTCTGACGCAGTTTAAATTCAGTACAGCTTACCACAACCGACAGGGAGGCGAGTGGCACCAGCGGGTGTTTTATCGAATAAAAAAGATATTTCAGGTTAAAAATGAAATAAAGAGCGTAAATAAGCTTAAATATGCTCTTTAATGCCTAATTATAGGCTTGTTTAAGTGATGACAAGCTAATTATCCTCTAGTCTTCGTTAAAAATTAATTAGTAATTATTCTCAATTATCTGAGGCGATTACTCTAGCTGCGATCCAAGATTCATGCTGAAAAGCCTTGATTGTCAAAGGCTGATCAGGCTAAAAATACTGATGTATCAAAGGATACCGAGCAACTGTAACAATTCTTAACTTGACTTTATTGAGAATTATTCTAGACTAAGACTTAAAGCTTATTGCATATTATTATCAATAAGCTTGGTTCTATTTTCGTTAAAAGATGCCATGCAGACCTACGATAATCCTCAGATCGAGTACGACTGGTGGGCAGGAAATGCCCGTTTTGCCGATAAATCAGGCTTATTTATCGTTGCCCACGTTGCCCAAGCTGCTTTAATCGCTTTTTGGGCAGGAGCCTTCACCTTATTTGAAATTTCCCAGTATCGCCCCGATATAGCCATGGCAGAACAGGGCTTAATTTTACTGCCGCACCTGGCCACTTTAGGCTTTGGAGTCGGAGAAAAGGGGCAAATCATTGATATCTATCCCTTTTTCGTGATTGGCTCAATTCATCTGATTTCTTCGGCAGTTTTGGGAGCAGGAGCCTTATTTCACCTGTTAAGAGTCCCAGAAACCCTGAAAGATTCCTCCGGTCCAGGGAAAAAATTCCATTTCGATTGGAGTGAACCCCGACAATTAGGAGTTATTCTCGGTCATCACCTGCTCTTTTTAGGTATAGCTGCATTATTATTAGTGGCCAAAGCTATGTACTGGGGGGGATTATACGACGCAACTATCGGCGCTGTCCGAGTCGTTAGTGAACCAACCCTCGATCCTTGGGTTATCTATGGCTATCAAACCCACTTCGCTACTGTGGACAATCTCGAAGATTTAGTCGGTGGTCATATCTACGTCGGTTTAATGTTAATTGGGGGCGGTATCTGGCATATTATCGTTCCCCCGCTCAAATGGGCGAGAAATGTGCTGATTTTCTCTGGAGAAGCCATTTTATCCTATTCTTTGGGCGGAATTGCCCTAGCTGGTTTCGTGGCCGCCTATTTCTGTGGGGTAAATACCCTCGCTTATCCAGTCGAATTTTACGGGCCAATTTTAGAAGTGAAGTTAGGAATTGCTCCCTACTTTGCCGACACGGTGAAATTGCCCTTTGGAGTACATACGGCGCGCTGTTGGTTAGCTAATGCCCACTTTTTTCTCGCTTTCTTCTTTTTACAAGGTCATCTCTGGCACGCTTTACGCGCGATGGGTTTTGACTTTAAACGAGTAGAAAAAGCCTTAAATGCGATAGAAGCCTAGTTTTTTTGAGGAAGATTAGGATAAATTATCGATTTTCCTAATTTTCCCCGCTGATCAATCTTTCTAACTGTCCCTTATGCCTTACTGTGCCTGTTGTAACACCAAATTGCTGCATCACATTGGACGCTCTCGCTCTTATTGGTACTGTAGTTCTTGCCGGCAGGAAATGCCAGTTTCAGAGGGAGAAAACTGTAATCAGGAGCTTTATTCCCTATCAAGGAGAATTAAGAGTTAAACTCACTTATTTCGCAACAAGGACAAATTTTATGGCAAAAATTGGCTTATTTTTTGGCACGCAAACCGGCAAAACCGAAACGGCAGCGGAAATGATTCAGAAAGAATTTGGAGGTGAGGCAATTGTAGAATTGCACGATATCTCCTCCGCTTCTACCGAGGATTTTGCCCCCTACGATGCCCTGATTATCGGTTGTCCCACATGGAATATCGGCGAATTACAAAGCGATTGGGAGGGTTTTTACGATGAATTGGATGACATTGATTTCGTCTCCAAAAAGGTCGCTTATTTCGGGATGGGGGATCAAATCGGTTATGCGGATAACTTTCAAGATGCTCTGGGGATACTGGAAGAAAAAATCGCCTCCCTGGGGGGTAAAACCGTCGGTTACTGGCCGACAGAAGGTTACGATTTTAACGAGTCGAAAGCCCTAAAAAATGGCAAATTTGTCGGTTTAGTCCTCGATGAAGACAACCAATCCGATTTAACTGAACAACGGATCAAAACTTGGGTCGCGGGACTTAAGGGCGAATTTGGCGTTTAGTTAGGGTCTGCTGAAAAAGTTTTTCGTGGGGGTAGGGTGTGGGGTGTGGGGTGTAGGGTTTTACCGATTTTGAGGTAGTCAGTTACCTAATTTTCAGGGAAAAAGTACCTGAATTTTACCCCCGATCACTCCAATGGTAGGCACTTTTTGATTTCAAAAAAGCCTAAAGATATTATCCAACAAGCTTTTTAGATTGATTAAGCAAACTCTAGTTAGCTATCAGGAGACAAGAGACAGCTTTTTTCTCCCATCTCCCTATCTCCCCATCTCCCTATCTCCCCATCTCCTCATCTCCTTGATTATTATGTCTCGATTACCTGATGCAGTTTGGATTAATGTTAACCCCAGTTTTCGCCGTTTTGATCGCCCGGTGTTGGATTTTTTAGCCCGGGAAATTGCGATCGCTGATTGGCAATACTGTCAATCTCTTGATGAGCCAGCTTCTCTTGATATTGCCTTGGCATTACTACAAGATTACCTGAAACAATGCGATCGACCGCTGCATTTAGTCGGCCACGGCACGGGGGGATTAGTAGGATTACTGTATGCGCGTCGTTATCCAGAAAGGGTAAAATCCTTAACTTTGCTCTCTGTGGGAGTCTATCCGGCGATCGATTGGCAAGCTCATTATTATGTGCTATCAAAATTACTGCCTTGTTCTCGTCAAACTCTGCTCAATCAATCGGTTCACAATCTTTTTGGTTATCAATCCTGCGCTTTAACCCAAGAATATCGCTATCTCTTGGAAGGGGATTTATTATTGTCCCTTTCTCCCCATAATCTCTATCAGAATGCCCATTTCGCCCCGGGGACAGTTCCCGTACCCCTGTTAGTCTGTGGGGGAGATATCGATACGATTATCGATCAGCATTTATTGCAGGGATGGCAACCCTGGTTAAAGTCAGGCGATCGCATTTGGAGTTGTCACAAAGGGCGTTATTTTTTCCACTATTCCCACCCCTACAGCGTCAGTCAAGAGATTTTTAGTTTCTGGCGATCTCTAGTTCCACAGGAATTTCTTTCTGAGCAAACTGTAATTATTCCTTAATTGACAAAAATCGAGATTTATGTTAAGGCTAATACCGCTCTTTTGTCTGATCGCGATCTGGATAACGCTGCTGTTCTTTTTTACCTATAGCAAAGATCGGGGTGGTTAGGACAATCAATCGCTGAAACCCTTGACCGATAAGAGTTTGAAAATTGAAAGCGTCCTAAATAACCCATTTTTTGCTATAAAATGTCGGATGAATGCCCCCGCTAGATTTTTCAACAAGATACTCACTAAAATTAGCGGGGGATGAAATCCGACCAGAATATTAGCAACGGAGTATCGATTTAATTCTATCATTTGTGAGTAAACTGTGTTATGATCTACTTAACCAATGGTCGAGAATTGTTAGATGCTAGTCGTAGAAGCAAAGCCAAAAAACGGGACGCTAGAGCAATATCACCGGCTTGATGAAGCTATCAAAACTTCTCAGTTTGTGCGTAATTCTTGTGTTCTTTATTGGATGGATCATAAGGGTACAACCCGCAATGATCTCCAAAAACTTTGCTCGGTACTAGCTAACAATAAAGAGACTCCTTGGGTTAATAAATTAAACTCACAAGCACGTCAATCTGCTGCTGATAGAGCCTGGCAATGTAAAATTAAATTTACCGATGGCTTTAAAGCAGGAGAATTTGATTTATGGTGTAGTCAAAAAACCTTAGTTTATTATTCAGAACAACAGATTAGACGGGTAAGAGTTGTTAGACGTGCTGACGGTTATTATTGCCAGTTTCTGATTGACGTAGAACGGATCGAGGAGGTGAAAATAGAATAACTGTCGGAACAAACGATCATGATTTTAATCCGAAAACAACCCTAACCCCTTACGGAATATTTATTCCAGAATTTGATGAGTTGTTTTTGTATTTCACTACCTCCACAGTCACCAGTGACTTTATTGTTGATATATTAGAGGTTTTCTGGGAATCTGAAAAATCTCGTTTTGAGAAAATTAAAACTTTGATAATTAATGAAGATAATAAACCAGAAAATAATTCGAGACGAACTCAGTTTATGAAACGTATAGTTGAGTTTTCGCAAAAATATTAAGTTAATATACGTTTAGCTTACTATCCCCCCTACCATAGTAAATATAGCGTTTCCTAAGCTAGTGAGGTACGCCTATTTTTCTTCCCTTTTGCTTCTTGCCTCTTGCCTAAAACCCATAACTTTTGTACCGCATCAGACTGAAAAACGCTATATAATCCTATTGAAGGAACCTGGGCTGTGTTAGAAAACCATTGGAATGGGAGTATTTTAGATGAAATCGAAACAGCTTTGAAATTCGCCCAAACTATGATGTGGAAAGGAAAACACCCAATTGTTAATTTGATTACTGAAACTTACGAAAAAGGAGTAAAGGCTACTAAAAAAGCCATGAAAAAAAACGAAAAAAAATCGAACGTCTCACAGAATCAATGAATCAAGAATTTCTCGATTTGGGACAATGGTTTATTGATATCTATTATGATAAGACCTAGTTTGTAGTTAACTAAGATGGTTAGCTACACACTGTCTTTGATTCTTTAACTTGTCCTTGTTATACTCGAAAAAGCTCGGAAGTATAAAAGTTTATGCCGCCTATTTTTCCTAAAAAATAGGTTGTAATAGGAGACTCTTTGTTTTCCTAGACAAAAATAATTACTTTTTCAAAAAAACACTTTTCTATTTTTTTTGGGTATTTTATTCTCTGGAAGTCCCTTAGGGTGCGGAATGTGAAGATATATTAAGTTTAGTACAATCTATACAAGAATGATGGTAGTCTAGGACAAGTTAGAGATTGAGATTTTCCAGACCTCGCTGTGGGATGTATGCTATTGGGGTTTGGCTCAACCCGATGGGTTTCTTCTCGACTTATTGAGATTTTCCAGACCTCGCTGTGGGATGTATGCTATTGGGGTTTGGCTCAACCCGATGGGTTTCTTCTCGACTTTGTGTGATAATTTTTGCTTATGTAATGCTGAAGTGCTGATTGGGCAAGACTTTTAGGACTATTTTGGCGTTCGGCAATGCTCAGTTGAGCCGTCGAGCTGCGGAAGAAACTATCAGTATAGACCTCATTTCCACACAGAAATCAGAAGAGCCGCTATAGGTTGAGGTTAAGTAAAGATAATTTTGAACTGAAGGGTACAAATGGTAGCAAGATTTGAACAAAGGCATTTTTCTTTTCCTAGTGTTGATCTTAGTAGTTCCCCTAATGTTGATCGTGTGACAGCTCTAAAATATTGGGGACTTTTTCTTTACCGTTACTACTTTAGACCTCTTGCAAAAGTCTTAAGTCGATCCTTGTACAGCAACATTTTTGAAGATTATCAACTACTAATAAATAATTAACTGAAAGTCCCTCCCATTATTGTTTCTATGGTTTGTTTTCGGATTTATGCAAGAGGTCTTTTATAGGACGGGAGCAACATGGAGCTTATGGCTCACCTTGGTGTATTAAGAAAATGAAGCCTATTGAAGAGAGCATCAAAAATCAGTCAATCCCTTCTGGAGATTCTCCCACACTGCCCATACCTGAGTTGACGATTGATGAAATCTCGCCGGAACAATTTCATGAAGTTTATGTTAAACCAAATACTCCAGTTGTTTTTCGAGGAGCAGCAAAACACTGGGAAGCGGTGAAAACTTGGACACCTGAATTCTTTGCTGCCAATTATGGCAACGAAATGGTTTCTACCCGTGTGCGTGCCAATGAAATCAATGAGGAGGCACTACGCTATATAGACATTCCATTATCTGAGGTCGTAGAAAATATCAAAAATGGTGGAACTTATTATCCCGGACATACCGAGGATTTATTTAACAGAAATCCAGCTTTGCGTGATGGACTTGATCTCAAAACACTTGGGAAATATCTGAGCATACGACAACAGCGAATCATGTCAACCCAGCTTTTTCTATCGGGGGGAGGAGTTCGTTCAGCATGGCATTGCACAGGTGGACCCAATCTGTTTACGATGGTCTATGGGCGCAAAGAATGGACTTTAGTGCATCCACAGCACTCTATGTGGATGTATCCGATCACTCGCAAAGATATGTTTTATGCCGCTACTATGATTGATTGGAAGAAAACCAATGATGAGATTGAGGCGGACGGCTATCCCTTGTATCGCTATATTCCCAAATTTACGACAACGTTAGAACCGGGAGATGTCCTCTTTTCTCCTCAATGGTGGTGGCACTGTGTAGATACTCCTGAGCCTTCTATTGGAATTGCTTCACGAGCTATTAACAATCTACTTGTGGGACATCCATTGTTTTCCTTAATGTGGATTACCTCTAATCGCTTTCGTCAAACCGTTTGGACTTGTCTAAAAGATGGTTGGGGTTCAGACGCAGCCAGTGGTGCGAAACTGGCCTTTGAGTTTGACCAACAAGAATTTATCAGGAGAGTATCTGTCTAAGGCAATGGAATTTGAGGAGAAATTGATGGAAAATGCTCTTGACTGGTATTCCTTGTGTGTTGTTGTCTTATTTTTGAAAATGTTCGCCACTTCAGCATATCAAGGTTTTTATCGTCTTAGCCAGCGTGTCTTTCTCAATCCAGAAGATGCCCAAGTCTTTCAAAAACGTCCTGCATCCGAAGAATTACCGCAAGTCCGACGTGCAGCCAAAGCTTGGCTCAATGATTTGGAGAACATCCCTATTTTTTGTAGTCTTGGAATAGCTTATGTCTTACTTGGAGCGTCTCCCAAAGCTGCCAGTTGGCTATTTTCGATTTTTACAATAGCACGTTTGTTGCATACAGTAACCTATCTTTTCGGTTTACAGCCTTGGCGAACTATTGCCTACGGAGTAGGAATTCTTTGTTTGTTTGGTATGAGTTGGAACATAATTACTGTTCTCTTGGGATTAGCTTAGTCTAGTCAAGTTACTACTCTTTGATACACACTTATTGAGGTGAAAATAACCAAAAATGATAGCAGACAACTCAATTCAACTACAGTTAATCGACAAAAAAGAACCAATGCAAAGGTTTCTCTATAATGAAGCCTATAAATTTTGGCAAGCGCAATGGACTGAGACGATTGAGGAGTTAGGATTAGAAGGTTTATCTGTTAAACATTCCGACAAGTTTCTAGCTGCTGACAAAATAATTGTTTTTCGAGAAGGCGTAAATATTGCTGCCCTTGGTCTGATTAACTACATCGACTTACAACTCCTAGCTTCCCGTTTTTTATCCTACTTTGGGGCGATGACAGAGGAATCGATGGCTTTCATCCTTAGTCAGGGATATAGGAAAGTTATGACTTCAACCTACAATATTGTCGCCAAAAAGTATAGACGAATCAAAGTGGCGAACACTGTTTTAGCGATAGCTTTACCTGGTGCTGCTCTCAAACTTTTTCAGAGTCAATCTGATTTGGATTTGTGTTTAGGAATGCCTTTACTGCCCTCCGCCAACCACCGCACATTATCTCGACTAGGGATGAGAAATCTACCTGGGGGGTTAATTACAATTCATAACGTTCAAGCTCAGTTTATGTATGTCAACCAAGGAGAAGTTAATCTGGGCAAGTATGATTTGAGTATTAATTCCTTGCTATCTAATAACTTGATAGCATCATAAATACTTGACATATTTAGCCTAGTATTAACGGCAACTGTTTTATAAAGCAATTCTCATTTTACCCTAAGTGTACGCCATTTGAGAAAGCACAGGATTAATAAGTCCATAAAATCTTAAGATGAGAATTGCTGCTTTCATAACTTATCTGAATGACAGATTTGGTAAATGATAATGACATTATCTATTAATTCACCAGACTATTTTCTTAATCGAAGCTTACCCCTCCTCACCAACGCAGGTGTAGAATATTTAGCTAAGAAGAAAATTGTTATTGCCGGATGTGGTGGGATTGGTGGGGCAATGGCCTTGACAATGTGCCGCTTGGGAATTGGTTCTTTTCATTTAGCAGACCCTGCCGATTTTGATCCCCCTGATATGAACCGACAATGGGGAGCAACGGGTTCCACAATGGGCAAGAATAAAGCAGAGGTTTATCGAGATCTGATTCTTGATATTAATCCTGAAGCTCAAATTCAGGTTTTTAATGAAGGTCTTACTAACAATAATCAGGATGAGTTTCTTAAAGAAGCTGATATCCTTGTTGATTGTTTGGATGCCGCAGTTCCCTACGAACTTCGAGAAACGATGCATCAAAAAGCCAGAGACTTAGGAATATTTAGTGTAGTTGCCCCAATTTTAGGATTTGGGTGCTTTGCTTTATGTTCTTCTCCTGACGGAATGAGCATGGAATTCTGGACAAATACTTTTCGCAATGTTAAACAGGCTACAGCATTTCCTGACATTTTTAATGAGTGGTTTGTCCCTGAGCAAATTGATGTTATTGGTAAGAGTTTACAAATTGGTAAAGTTCCCACTCTCGCAGTGGGGCCAGTCATTGGGTGTTCCTTACTGGCAACAGAATGTATTGCCCATCTATTAGACGGAATTATCCCTGGCTCAAGAAAGCCGATTGTGTTACCAAAAGCAATGTTTTTTGATTTGTTTCGGATGAGCTATAAGATTGTTGATGTCAGTGAACTTCGGGCGCAATTTGAAGGAGAACAGATATGAGTCTTACTTCTAGGATACAAATTTTAGAACTTACCGGACATAATCTAGATATCGTTCCTAGAGAACATATTGAGCTTGATCTACAGACTGATAGTCTTATTCATCAAACGGTTTCTATACCAGACAGCCGAGACTCTCAATTGAGTCAACGGACTTCTTCTGATGGACTGAGTCCTGAGCAAATATTTAGCCAATATTTTGGATTCCCCTATGTTATGGCTGTTTCTCAGGGTCGCTTAGCAGAGGCTATTTTAAGCCAGGCTATCATCCGCAATGGTCATTATATCCCCGGCAGTTCTCTGTTTCCTACCACAAGGATTCATCAAGAACGTCATGGTGGGGCATCTGTGGAAGTAATGTGTCCTGAGTCTTTAGACATAAGGAACTCATATCCTTTCAAAGGAAATATAGATATCAACGCCCTTGAACGAACCATTGAAAATTATCATCCGAATTGGATTCCTTATATTTGCATCGAGCCTTGTAACAACGCAGTCGGTGGACATCCAATTTCTCTGGAAAATATGTGCGCTGTTGCTGAGTTAGCTCGTCATTATAAGATTCCTGTCTATTTGGATGGCTGTAGAATTATTGATAATGCTCTGATGATTCAGGAACGAGAAGAGGGATATCAAAATACTTCCATTGATGAGATTATCCGCCAATTCTGCTCCTATGCAGATGGGTGTACCATGAGTGCAACTAAGGATTTTCCTACCTCAATCGGCGGCTTTCTAGCTGTACGAGATCCTGAACTATTTTATCGTTGCCTGGATAACTTAGTGCTTTTCGGAAGCGGTTTGAGTCATGGTGCTCAAGAATTACTATCGTGTGCCATAATTGACATGGATAGGGTAACTTCCTTGGTTCGCCGACGAATCAATCTTGTCAAAAAACTGCACGAAGCTCTCAGAAACCACCAGAATTTAGTTCAACCAGTGGGAGGACATGGGGTTTTTCTGGAGATCAATGCTCAGTGTTTGGAGCTTCCTGATACTCATCACCCAGCCCAAGCTTTTCTTTATCAACTGTTTAAAGATTATGGAATTCGCGGCTCTCTCAATCCTAGCTCTCTAACTCAGATAGCGAATAAGCTTTGCTTGGTTCGTTTTGCTGTGCCCATTTTAGGATTAGAAGAGGAGGCAATCAACCAAGTTGCTGATGGTATTTCTAGTCTTTTAACAGCTAAAAAGAAAATTCAAGGGCTAAAGATTGTGGAAAAGGGATCGGGTTTGACGGGATTTTTGAGATCCCAGTATCGTCCGATGGATTTAGTAACCAGTAATTAGTTGGTTTTTGACTATGATTGATCTCTATTTCTGGCCTACACCGAATGGTTATAAACCTTTAATCTTCCTTGAAGAAACTGGATTACCATACCAAATCAAACCAATAAATATCTTGCGAGGAGAGCAATTTCAAGCTGATTTTTTGGAGATCGCCCCCAATAACCGTATTCCTGCAATTATTGATCATTCGCCTGCTGAGGGAAATAAACCCCTGGCGTTGTTTGAATCAGGCAGTATTCTCATCTATCTCGCCGAGAAAGCCGATCAATTTTTAGCATCGGATTTAGGGATTCGTCATCAAACCATTCAATGGCTAATGTGGCAGATGGGGGGAATTGGTCCAATGATGGGACAGGCGAATCATTTTACTCGATATGCTCCCGAAGATATTCCTTATGCCAAAAAAAGGTATGTCAGCGAAGTCAAGCGATTGTTAGGAGTAATGGAAAAACAATTGAGTGATAGAGAGTATCTGACAGGAGATTATTCGATCGCAGATATGGCTTGCTATCCTTGGATCAAATTTTCCGACCTCATTAACGTCCCCCTTGCCGATTTTCCAAGTGTTGCCCAATGGGTTACTCGGATTTCCGAACGTCCAGCTGTCAAAAGGGCTTACGAAGTGGGTGAACCTATTCAAGGGGATTTCCAGATGGATGAGGAGGCACGTCGCTTACTATTTGACATTAAGTGTAATCAATGATTTATTTCCTTGATTTTCCCCACCTTTTTTACCTCAATAAGGCTTTAGCCAAGTAAAACTATCGACTCTATTAGTTCAGTACAGACCAATTTTCATTTAACCATAGGAGAAATAATGCCATGACTACTGTAGAAAAAGCCAAAATCCATCAAAATCAATACCAAAAAAGATGTGAATTACTACGTCAAGAGTTTGCCTCAAGACCTGTTGTCAAAGAAATATGGGAAGAGGAAGTCGAACCAACACTCTTAAAACTTTTTATGATTCATTGGTGTGCCTTGAGTGCTGGACTTACTGAACCTATTCCCGTTTACTTAAAACGTGCTGGTGATGGATGTCAAGACTTAGGTTTACAAGAGATGGCTGACTTTTTCTATGAGCATGAAGGAGAAGAAGATGGTCACGAAAATTGGGCTATCGAAGATGTAGAAAATCTCGTTGCTGTATGGAATAAAGAAAAATCTAACTTTCCTCTAGATGCTCAAGAGTTACTGGCTAATAAAATGAGTCCTGCTGTCAAACGTTATCATCAGTTACACGAGCAAGTAATTGAAGGAGATTACCCTTGGGCTGAATTAGCCATTGATGTTGAGATCGAATTAATCTCGACGACCTACGGGCCAACTTTGATTAAGAAATGGGTTGCCTCTATGGGGCAACACTCTCTACCTAATATTAGTTTTTTACATAAGCACGTTGTGGCTGATGTTGAACATACCGAAACAAATTTTGAAATTGTTGATAAATTGGTTAGCGAGCATCCTGACTATACAGATATCCTTGTAGAAACAGCAGCTAATGCGCTTAATTCTTATGCTGACTTTCTTGAAGATGCTATGACTTATGCCAAAGAAGTATATGCTCGTATGTCTAATGTAACTGTGTAATTAGAATGCAAGCTTCCCGGTTTTTTAGGAAGCTTGCCACTTAGTTAAAACATATTCGAGTTTTAATGCACAATAAGTTATGAGAGATTAAATAGGATGACCAAAACCTGCAAAAAATGCTTGTTGACAACACAAGTCGAAGGAGTCAGTCTCGATACCCATGGAGTCTGTAACTTTTGTCGAGAATGGGAAAAGCAAGGCAACAATAATCAGCAACAGGAAAAAGAACGAGAGTTACAAAAGCAAGAACTTGAAGAAATCCTTAGAAAACCTTCAGGTAATGGAGAATACGACTGTATACTCTCTTTTAGTGGAGGCAAAGATAGTTGTTATTTACTTTATAAACTGGTCAAAGATTACAACTTACGGGTTTTGGCTTATACAAGCGACTTTGATATTCCTCCGAATACTTGGGATAATATCCGTCGCACAGTAAAGCAGCTTAATGTCGATCATCACGTTGTGATTCCATCAAAAGAGCTTTATCGGCGATTTATTCGCTATCTTTTATGTAACCAAGATAAGCGGGGTGCTGTTTATACAGTTTGTTATTTTTGGTTAGATATTAGAGAAGGAGACATTCTTCGTTTAGCCATGGAAAAGAACATTCCCCTGATCATCACAGGGTATTCTCCTGGTCAACCTGATCCAGCTCGAATGCTTTACGAAATGCCTCAAGCAAGAATACTCGAGGACTGGACTCCTTATGAATTTTTTGAAAATGGTTTGTTTGAAGAGTCTGAGAAAGATCTGTTTTGGAATCCTAATATATATGGAAAAGATGCCAAATTTCCTCGTATTATCGCTCCCTTTCATGCTTGGGATTACAACCAAGAAGAAGTCATGGCAAAAGTTGTCGAATTGGGTTTAGCCAAAAATCGCTGGTATGTCAATCCCGTTCTCAGTAATTTTACGTTGAATTGGCTGCTTATTTATTCTGACCTCAAAAACCTGGGTTATAACCCTTATAAACCTGAATTTTCGCAGCTAATTCGTGAAGGAAAAGCTAGTCTATCTCTATGGAGAGTTCTTTTCTCTCTCATGGATTTTATGGCACAAAACAAAATACTGTTAGGACGTTATGTAACTAGCTCTTTAGCTTGGCTAGACTTAAAACCTGAGCAGCTACGGATTAAAGATGGGGAAACAGGATATAGCGGGTTTCAGTTGAATGAGGTACAGCATGGATGACTAGGTAGGCTCTTTAAAAGGGGTATCGCAATAGCAACAATGGGTAAACCAGTGATGGATGTCTCGCAATGTAATCTGACTAAAGGCT
>NZ_JADEXY010000102.1 GCF_015206885.1 Microcystis aeruginosa LEGE 91341
CAGGATATACTCCACAAAAGCGTTTAAACTCTTCTGGATTCAAATTTTTTACTTTTTCGTAAGTCATTGTTTTTCTGAGTGTTTTACTTTATTTTACATAATCAGTTCCTATTTTTGCAGGAGGTCTAATTAACACTCGTTCGATTTTCGGGGTTTCAGGAGAGTCAATTTTTCGCTTTAATTGGTAAAATTTCTCAGCGATGGCGATTGTTCCGCTAATAATGCCGATGATGGTGGCGATGGTAGCAAGGGTTCCCTCTCTCTCCACTTCGGAGATAACTTCGTAGCTGCCTTGCACCCCTTCCATCTCTAGGATTTCCTGAGCAACTTTGATAGCATCGGCTCCTTGAATTTCTATCTGCATCAGTTTTGTTCCTCCTGTCAGTACCCAAGCAAAATGATCCTAAATCCGTTTATTAAAAACTGATTATCTATTCCCCCTTTTGCCTGTCCTGATATCTAGCCTATACTCAACGAATTTAGTATGACCAGCTTAGTTGGGGAAAAATCTCAATTACCGTCAATAGTTGACCTAAGAAAATATTTCAGTCTCTCCGTCGGGAAATAACCTATTAGAGACTGAAAAATCTTAGTCATTCCATTCCCCTTTGGGTGGTACGGGGGGATTGCGTCGAAGATGACGGGTTAAGTCCTCATCCGGTTGTTTCTCTCCTCTTAGCCACTGTTTAATCGCTGTTTCGATAATGCGACTAGGATCGTTAGTCAGGTGTTTAATCTGGTCTAAAACTTCCGAGTCAAGGTGAATAGCGATTTCAACTTTCTCCGCCGTGCGCTGAGTCGGTGTAGCATTGTCGTTCATAAGCTCTATTAATGATTGCTATCTATCATTCTACCCGTCAGTCGAGGATTCTCATCCAAGAGTTTATCTATAGTAATCCGATTTGGACAAATCATAGAGCCTTTCCTTAGCCATTGCCCTTTCCCTGATTTTGTCACCATAATCAAGCCTACCATAGTTTCCTGTGGATGCCGAGAGGGGAAGCCAAGGCCGAAACCCTGACTATACTTGCAGTTTAGCTTTTTTTACCTTTACCGAAAAATTGGGTTTAAAGCCTCGCCCTTTTAGGACGGCTTTGTGTTAAACTGATTGGCAAGCGGAAAATCAGATGTGTAGTCGTGACACGCGAACTGACCGTTGGACAAAAGCTAGTGTCACCAACCCATTTCGGGTTGCCCCAATACCTCACTGCTCTAATCAAAAAAAGTACGGCATAGGTGGGAGATAAAAAAAATTAAATAGGGTAGGGCATACCCGAATTTACGCTTGGGGAGTAGTCCCTAAGAGCGCTTGCCTTGTAGGTGTAGTCGGACTAGACATGAAGCTGTAAGACCAAAATTAGCTTTGCTAGTAGAGGCAGGATTCAGCCCAAGAATCTCCGCACTTTTAGGACGGAGAGTGTCAAAAACCCCTGACTTTTGCCAGCAGTGAACCACGATGACTGACGTTCCCGTTTCTCGCATTCGCAATTTTTCCATCATCGCTCATATCGATCATGGTAAATCAACTCTCGCCGATCGCCTCCTGCAAATTACGGGAACCGTAGCCCAACGGGAGATGAAAGAACAATTTCTCGATAATATGGACTTGGAACGGGAACGAGGTATCACCATCAAGTTACAGGCGGCACGCATGGATTATACCGCTAAGGATGGTCAAAAATACGTTCTCAATCTGATTGACACCCCCGGCCATGTGGATTTTTCCTACGAGGTTTCTCGTTCTCTAGCGGCGTGCGAGGGAGCTTTATTAGTTGTGGATGCGTCCCAAGGAGTAGAGGCGCAAACTTTAGCCAATGTTTACCTAGCGCTGGAAAATAACCTCGAAATTATCCCAGTTTTAAATAAAATCGACCTACCCAGTGCCGAACCGGAACGAGTCGCAGCGGAAATCGAGGAAGTGGTGGGTTTAGACTGTAGTGAGGCGATTCGGGCCTCGGCTAAGGCTGGGATCGGTATTAATGATATTCTAGAGTCGATCGTCCAATTAGTTCCCCCTCCCCAAGATACCCTCGAAGAACCCTTCCGAGCTTTAATTTTTGATAGTTATTACGACGCTTATCGGGGAGTAATTGTTTATTTCCGCGTTATGGATGGTCGGGTGAAAAAGGGCGATAAAATTCGTTTTATGGCTTCTGGTAAAGAATTTGTGATCGATGAATTGGGAATTTTATCACCGCAACAGGTACAAGTAAATGAACTTCATGCGGGAGAAGTGGGTTATCTGGCAGCTGCGATTAAAACTGTTGCCGATGCCCGGGTGGGTGATACGATTACTCTAACCGCTAAACCAGCACAAGAGCCTTTACCCGGTTATACAGAAGCAAAACCGATGGTTTTCTGCGGATTATTCCCCACCGATGCTGATCAGTATGCCGATCTCAAAGATGCGCTGGAAAAGTTAAAATTAAACGATGCAGCTCTATCCTACGAACCGGAAACTTCTAGCGCCATGGGTTTTGGTTTCCGTTGCGGTTTCTTGGGACTGCTACACATGGAAATCGTCCAGGAAAGACTAGAAAGGGAATATAACTTAGATTTAATTACCACTGCTCCCTCGGTAGTTTATCGGGTAACTACCACCGATGGGGAAATTGTCGAGGTGGATAATCCTAGTTTGTTACCTTCCCCACAAAAACGGGAAAAAATTGAGGAACCTTATATCCAAGTGGAAATGATTACTCCGGAAACCTATGTAGGTGCTTTGATGGAATTATGTCAAAGTCGTCGGGGAGTTTTCAAGGATATGCGTTATTTTACTAAAACTCGCACCGCTTTGATTTATGAGTTACCTTTAGCAGAAGTGGTGACGGACTTTTTTGATCAATTAAAATCTCGATCGCGCGGTTATGCTAGTATGGAATATCAATTAATTGGCTATCGGGAAAATGAGCTAGTTAAATTAGATATTATGGTCAATGGTGATCCCGTTGATGCTTTAGCGATGATCGTTCACCGGGATAAAGCTTATTATGTTGGTCGCGCTTTAACCGAAAAGTTAAAAGAATTAATTCCCCGGCATCAATTTAAGGTTCCCATTCAAGCAGCTATTGGTTCTAAAATCATCGCTAGTGAACATATTCCCGCTTTAAGAAAGGATGTCTTAGCTAAGTGTTATGGTGGTGATATTAGCCGCAAGAAAAAGCTATTAGACAAGCAAGCAAAAGGGAAGAAACGGATGAAAGCGATCGGAACTGTTGATGTCCCGCAAGAGGCATTTATGGCAGTCCTAAAACTCGATCCTCAGTAAAATCTTGGGGTGAGTATTAACTCACCCTTTTTAGTTTTGGCAGAGGGAAAGAAATTATTATGAAACTTTTGAGATTATCCTATCAAGATTTAGCCTCTGGATTAAGTATAGATTCTTGCGAGTTTTTTCCAGATTTTAATTTATTAGTTGGTATCTCAGGTGCAGGAAAAACCTCGATTTTAAAGGCTATTAGTAATTTAAAAAGAATCACTAACGGTGCATCGGTAAATGGGGTGAAATGGGATGTAGAATTTTTAACCAATGATCATGTTCGTTATCATTGGTTGGGTGAATTTACTTCTGATTAAACCCTAGTTACTGAATATATTTATAGAGAGAATAGGGAAATAATTAAAAGAGAAAACGCTCAAACTTGGTTTAATGCTTAAAAAATCTGTAAATTATCACCTCTTTATAGTGTTACAGAACTGTTAATTCTTAAACCTGATCTTTATCCATTCGAGCATAATTTAATCAAATTGACACATATTTTAGTGAATACATTGTACAATTTTATCACAAGTATAATGGTAAATCCAGAAAAACAATCCTAAAAGTGCCGTCAGTCTCTTCAGTTAGCAGTTACCAGATAGAAGTTAAAAATTGGCAATTTACTTGATGTTATGGCTTCCTTAAGGGATATTCTCAGTTACTATCGCAATTATCAAAAAGCCGCCTTTTTGAGCATTGCTGCCTCCAGTGTCTTTGAAATTATCGATCTGATGGTTCCCTACGCTGTCGGACAGATTCTTAATGTTCTTTCTGATCAACCTTTAGATGGATTCGTCCAATCTTTAGTTAATCGCACGATGATTTTAACTCCCTTTGCCTCAGAAAAGTGGGTTAGTTTAGGAGTATTATTAGGCTTAACTTTCCTAACCACGGTAATTAAAGCACCAATTCAGCCTTGGGTAGGTGTCTGGTTTCACTGGGAAATATCCTTAAGAGCGCGACGAGATCATCTCAGAAAAATTATTGCCAAAATTCTCACCTTACCCCTATCTTTTTACGATGAAAATAATCCGGGACGCATCGCTAACCGGATCGCCAAAGGCATAGAAAATCATACTTGGACTTATCCTGAAGTGGCGGGAATGATGATCCCAAAATTGTTTAGAGTTTTGGGTATTTTTATTGTTATTTGGATAATTCAATGGCAGATCGCCCTCGCTTTTGTCATTTCTTTTGTATTAATTCTAGTTTTTATTGTCAGAGATTTAAAAGATTTAATGCAAAAAGAAAGAATTCTTGATCGGCATATTGAAAATACCCAAAGTCGCAATTCTGAGATTATTACTAATATCAAAACTGTCAAAGCTTTTGCCACAGAAGGACAGGAATTATATCGTCAAAAACAGCGTTTAGAGAGGGAATTTACCTACGTTATCTATCGAATTCATAAGGGTTATGTGGACTTAATTACTTGGGAAAAAACCCTCGTCCAAGCTAGTTTATTTGGAGTATTTTTCTTTACTCTCCTAGCCACCGTTCAACAGAAAATCTCGATCGGGCATTTTATCACCACCTATACCCTCGCTAGTATGGCCTATGCGGAATTAGATCCCCTATCCCAAATGGCAGAAACTTTTGCCCGTCGCTATGCTTCTATGGCACGTCTAAACGAATTTATCAACTTGCCTAGTGGTACTGATGCTGGTAGTCTTTTAGCCGATCATGCCCAACATAATCCCTATCGTTTTACGGGGAAAGTCGAATTAAGTAATCTCAGCTTTGGCTATAGTCCAGAAAGAACGATTCTCAAGGATATTAATCTGCTGATTGAACCCTATCAAACCGTGGCATTAGTGGGAAAATCTGGTTCAGGAAAATCCACTTTAGTTAAGTTACTTTTCCGCTATTTTGAACCGAATCAAGGGCAAATTATGATGGATGGCGAGGATATTCGTCGCTTGGATGTCACTTGGTATCGGCGACGGTTAGCGATTGTCCATCAAGAAGTAGATGTGTTTAATGGTACGGTGTTAGAAAATCTCACCTACGGTAATCCTAATATTAGCTTCGAGAAGGTAGAAGAAGCCTGTAAAATTGCCCGTGTCGATGAATTTATTCAGGAATTACCTAATGGTTATTCCACTATTGTAGGGGAAAGGGGCGTGCGTCTTTCGGGGGGACAAAGACAGCGTTTAGGAATTGCTAGGGCCTTAATTGTTGATCCAGATGTGTTAGTGTTTGATGAAGCCACTTCTAGCTTAGATTATGAGTCAGAAAGAGCCATTCAACTAGCCATGAAATCCATTTTAGGCACTCGCACCACGATTATTATTGCCCACCGTCTTAGTACCGTTCGAGAAGCTGATCAAATTGTCGTCTTAGATAATGGTCGCATTGTCGAGATCGGTAGCCATGATCAATTATTAAATCAGCAGGGAATCTATCAACGTCTCCACTCTTTGCAAGAAACTGGCGAACTGGTTTAGTCTTAAAATAGTCCCCGATAGCGGACCGAGAAAATATATCTAATGGGAGTTGATATCATGTCTAACGAAACCGTTACCTATTCCCTAGAAGCTGTTTTGACTAGGATTGAGGGGAAAATTGACAATCTCCAAAAAGATGTTAACCAAAAATTTGACAGTTTCCAAAAAGATGTTGACCAAAAATTTGAAAGTCTCCAAAAAGATTTTAACCAGAAATTTGACAAAATCGACGAACGGTTAAATAAGCTGGAGGTAGGACAGGCAAAGTTAACCGAAAAAGTTGAGGGCATCGATAATCGCCTAAAATCAGTGGAAGGAACCCAAAAAAATCAGGTTTGGACATTAATTATTCTTTTGGCAAGTGCGATCGCTACAGCCGGTTGGAAAGTATTTTTTTCAGGTAATCCCTAGAATTAAACAGTGGCTATTAGTCACAGTTTCAAGTTTTGTCATCCCAGAAAAACGATGTTCTCAGATAACCTCGAACCGGTTTAGCCTTAAAATAGTCCCCGATAGGGAACCGAGAAAATATATCTAATGGAAGTTGATACCATGTCTAACGAAACCGTTACCTATTCCCTAGAAGCTGTTTTGACGAGGATTGAGGGGAAAATTGACAATCTCCAAAAAGATGTTAATCAAAAATTTGACAGTTTCCAAAAAGATGTTGACCAAAAATTTGATAAAATCGACGAACGGTTAAATAAGCTAGAGGTAGGACAGGCAAAGTTAACCGAAAAAGTTGAGGGCATCGATAATCGCCTAAAATCAGTGGAAGGAACCCAAAAAAATCAGGTTTGGACATTAATTATTCTTTTGGCAAGTGCGATCGCTACTGCCGGTTGGAAAGTATTTTTTTCAGGTAATCCCTAGAATTAACCTGTGGCTATCATTAGCTTAACTACTCTCCCACAAGCCTGCTTTTTTATCAGTACAAATATTCTATAGTTCGCGATCGCTATTTTGAGTATCTTACCTATACCCTACTGAATTTTACCTATTAATCCACTTTTCGACTGCAAAAACCAAAATCAGTCCATATCTTGACTGCAAAAACGGTATTTTAACTTTATATGGGCCATTGACAAGCCTAAAAGCTTTCTTTAAACTAGATTCAGTACATAAACAAAAATTCCGATAAGTACCTATTGCAGTAGGACTTCTCGGACGTTTGTATTTACTTAATTGTTTTTGGACATTTTTTCAAGGTTAATTATGACTCAGATCACATCGGCTGTCAATGACGATGGCTACCGTTCCAGTGCTGACCTCGTACACTGTCAAAGACAAGATGAAGCGCAGACTTTAGCTTTCGCTGATTCGGCCACATCGGGAGCGAGAGTTTTTATTTGTCATGTTTACGAACAGGGGGGAAGAACTCATCTAGTTTTTTCTCTACCTTGTAGTCTGCTGATTGAATTGGCAAAATTACAGAGTGCTGAAGCTAAAAAGAATAAGTCTAATGCGGATGAAGTCATGAACAGACCACTTATTCTCCAGCACGTTAACGAGATTGCAAAATATTTGCAAGAGACAGATCAGTATATTTTGCCCCCATTCATCTTTAACTCGAATACACCGATCAAAGTTTTTACCTATGGTGCAGGTCCAGTCAAATTCGGTTATGCTGTTATGCCAATAGATGTAGAACTTTATGTTACTGATGGTCAACATCGGTTAAAAGCGATCGAAAAAGTTTTACCTGAAAAACCTGACCTGCGTAACGACAGCGTAACTGTGCTGGTAGTTCAAGAAGCAGATATGGATCAAATTCATCAAGATTTTGCCGATTGTGCCAAAAATAAACCCATACCTCCTGCTTTATTGGCTGCTTTCGACGTTACCGATCCTCTTGCTAAGTTAACTCGGACAATTACTAAAGATCTAGTCATTTTCAATGGACGGATTGATAAAATCTCTCGTACTATCGGAAAAGACACCAAATATATGTTTACTATGAGTCAGTTAAGAATCGGTGTCGCTGAATTTCTTTTTGGTTCATCTCGAAAACCAGTTATAGAATCTCATTCTCGTCAAAGCAAGAGTGAATTTTTGCTGATGTTAGAGAGACTGAAGATTTTTTACACAGAATTCGCCAAAAATAACGATACTTGGCGACTTTTGCTGCAGCCTGCATCTCAAACGGTCAATCTCAACTTATACGATCTCAGACAGCAGCGTGTGGATTTTAATACGGTTGGGTTTCAGGTACTCAGTCGCATTGGACATTTCATCTTTTTTGGCCAAGAATTCACTGATTTACAGCGAGAAGCTCTAATTAAAGCACTTGCAGGTTTGGATTATACCCGTGACTCAGCTTTATGGCTAAATAGTATCGTGATTGATGATGCTGGTGCTAAAAAGATAGTTACACAGACAACAGCAGTCGATAAAGCGTTTAAAATCGCCAGAGATGCTGTAAAAGAGAAAACTGGGATAGTTTTAATCTAGTTTCGAGTAGATTTAGAGCAATTCAGTCTTATCTCCTTTCTGAAATCACAAGCAGAGATCGAGCAGTTTTGCTTTATCTCTCTTTTTGTGTGCCTATTGATAGGTTTTACTAATTAGACATACAGTATAGAGAGGAGAACCTTAAAAGTATATATGTAATGACCGCAATCCAAACCTCTCTACTACCGAATCGTACTATTGATGAGTTCGTAGAAGATATTAAACTACTGACTCAAGAAGTACAAAAGCTCTACTGTTTAGATGAGATTCCTTGGATTATTGGTGTTTCTTGGGGAAAAGATAGTTCAGCAGTTTTACAGTTAATCTGGAATGCGATCGCTGCTTTACCATTAGAGAAGCGACAAAAAACTATTCATGTCATCACCACCGACACAATGGTTGAAAATCCCATTGTCTCTGCATGGGTTAGAAAGTCAATGGAAAAGCTGGAAAAAGCTTCAGAAGCTCACAGAATGCCATTTAAATTACATTTACTCTATCCTGCTGTGGAAGATCGCTTTTGGAGTGGATTAATAGGTAAGGGTTATCCTGCTCCCCGTTTGAAATTTCGTTGGTGTACTGGAAGACTGAAAATTAACGCTTCTAATAACTTTATTCGTGAAGTCATCAGAAATTGTGGGGAAACAATATTAGTTTTGGGAATCCGCAAAACAGAAAGCTCTCGTCGTGCTAAGGTGATGGAAAAATTAGAAGCTAAAAGACTTCGTGAGCGTTTGAGTCCTAATGCAAATATGCCCAATTCTCTAGTTTATAGTCCCATAGAAGATTGGCGTACTGATGAAGTATGGATGTACTTAATGCAGTGGGAAAATCCCTGGGGAGGAGATAACAAAGAATTATTAGCAATGTATCGAGGAGCGACTGCGGATAATGAATGTCCCCTAGTGGTAGATACCTCCACTCCTAGCTGTGGAAGTTCCCGTTTTGGTTGTTGGGTTTGTACTTTGGTAGATAAAGATACATCTCTGAGTATGATGGTTCAGAATGACCAAGAAAAGGAATGGTTACAACCACTCGTAGAACTCAGAAATGAATTAGACCTTTTGGATGATAGAGAGAGACGTGATTTTCGTCGTCTTATTGGGAAAGTACAATTATTTGAAAGAAACTTAAATGGAGAAATATCGATCGAACCCATACCGGGCCCTTATACTAAACAATGGCGAGAATATTGGCTGAGAAGGGTATTAGAGGCTCAGGAGAGCGTGCGTACTAATGCCCCAGAGGAGATGAAAGATATTACCCTAATTACCACGGAGGAACTCAGCGAAATTCGCCGGATTTGGAGGGAAGAAAAGCACGAATTTGATGACCAATTACCAAAGATTTATAAACAAGTGACTGGAGAAACTTTTCAAGACCCGCGACCGGGAGCGGATAATAATCTTTTGGGGAGTGAAGAATGGGATATACTCGCGGATATCTGTGCCGAGGATTCCATGCACCTAGAATTATTGGCTAAACTTATCGATACAGAACGTCAATATTTTCTCAAAATCTCTCGCAAGGGTATTTACAAAGACCTAGAAAAATGCTTTGAGTCTAGTTCTCGTAGTAAAGAGGAAGCGATCGAAAATGCTCGTTATGTCTATGATCTAAAGAATGCCGCTCAAAGTGGCAACATTGCTCAGGTAAAAGAACAACTCAAAGAGAGTTTTAGTGAACCGGAAAAAGACCCACAAAAACAGTTAACTTGGGCCAGTATGAAATTTCCTACAACCGATGAGGAGGAGGAATAACGGGTTTATTTTACCCGTAAACTGGCGATCGAGTTGACTATCAATAAAATTACTGTTTCCCGATGACGAGATGAAACCCTACCAAAAAATTCCTATTCGTGAATGTGGGGAACCCTTAGTACCTATACCCGCAGATAAGTTTGTTATCCCTTCTCCCCATGCTTACGAGAAATTAGGAGCTAATTATCGGGGTAAATCTCCCTATTTTTTGCGACAGGGGGTCTTAAATCCCCTGATTGATGCTCAAAACCGTCTGCAAGTCTATCAACCTGGTTGGCAAATTTTGATTTTTGATGCCTATCGACCGATCGAAGTGCAACAATTTATGGTCGATTATAGTTTTCAGACTCTCCTAGACATAAGAGGGTTAGCCAAAGAGAAACTATCGGAGGCAGAAAGTCAAGGGATTTTAACAGAAGTTTACACTATTTGGGCAATTCCCAGCGATAATGCCGCCACCCCGCCTCCCCATAGTACCGGAGCGGCGATCGATATTACCCTAGTGGACGAGAAGGGACAAGCCATCGACATGGGGGGAGAAATCGATGAGATCGGAAAGCGATCGCATCCCGATCATTATATCGCCGCAAAAAGCCCGCGAGAACAGGGTTATCATCAAAAACGAGTTTTATTGGCTAAAGTGATGGAGGAGGCGGGATTTAGCCGACATAAGGGGGAATGGTGGCATTTTTCCCTAGGGGATCAGATGTGGGCCTGGTCGCTCGATCGAGCCTACGCCATCTATGGCAGAGTGGAGGATTAGGGAGATAGCTGTTAGGAGTAAACTGAAAGCAGCCCCCCTATATCAATACTGATATACTAACAAAAGAAGAATCAAAGCTTAGACCGGCTTCTGATCGATAATCGCCAAAATTTGCTCAACAAAAGCTTGGTGATCAACTATTGGTTTAGAAATATAACCATCGGCCCGACTCTGCTGGAGAAAATTCTCTCGATCGCCTTCCATAGCGTGAGCGGTGACGAGAATAACGGGTAAATCGGCAGTTTCGGGGTTAGCTTTGAGAATTTGGCTGATTTTAATACCATCTACCGCTTTCCCTTCATAGACACTATGGGAGAGGGAGACATCCATTAAGATCACATCCGCTTCCTTGTCCCGAGCAATACGAAGCACTTCTTCCACATCTTCGGTCCCTTTGACCTCTAGACCACCTCGTTTGGTCAAAATTTTGGCAAAAACGCGAAAATTAATCGGGTCGTCTTCTACAATCAAAACAGTCGTCATAGGGATGCTCAGGGATAAACAAGGTTAAAAAGGGCAAAATGCCTTATGATTCACAGCTAGACAGATTGAAAACGAGAGACTCATGGCCAAACAACTGGATTTCTTAGCTAGTGGTCAAATTATACCCACGGCCTTACACCAAGAGATGGAACGCTCCTATCTAGAATATGCCATGAGTGTGATCGTGGGGCGAGCGTTGCCGGATGTACGCGATGGCTTAAAACCAGTACATCGTCGCATATTATACGCTATGCACGAACTGGGTTTAACTCCCGATCGCCCTTTTCGCAAATGTGCGCGGGTGGTGGGGGATGTCTTGGGTAAATATCATCCCCACGGTGATCAGTCAGTGTACGAAGCACTGGTTCGTATGGTACAGGATTTTTCCAGTCGTTACCCACTTTTATCGGGCCATGGTAACTTTGGTTCGATCGATAACGACCCCCCGGCAGCCATGCGTTACACAGAAACCCGTTTGGCTGGCATCGGTGATCAGGCGGTTTTAGGGGGAATTAGCGAAGCTATCGTTAATTTTAGCAATAATTTTGATAATTCTCAACAGGAACCCGTTGTTTTACCCGCTCAGTTACCGATACTAATTCTTAATGGTTGTTCGGGTATTGCGGTAGGGATGGCCACTAATATCCCTCCCCATAATTTAGGGGAAGTGGTGGAAGGTTTAATCGCTTTGATCGATAATCCCGATTTAAGCGAGGAAAAGTTAGTAGAAATTATCCCCGGTCCCGATTTTCCCACGGGAGGCGAGATTTTAGATGATACCGGCATTCGCGAGGCCTATCGCACCGGTAGGGGGATTATTCCCGTGCGCGGAGTGGCGAAAACTGAAACCATTATCATTGAGGGCAAGCGCCGAAGGGAAAGGACGGCAATTGTGGTTACTGAGTTGCCTTTTCAGGTGAATAAGGCGGCATGGATTGAAAAAATCGCCGAATTAGTCAATTTAGGGAAATTGGAGGGAATTGCCGATATCCGCGATGAAAGCAATCGCGAAGGCATTCGGGTGGTGATTGAATTAAAGCGGGAAAGTCAACCGCAGCAGGTTTTGGCGGCTTTATACCAACAAACAGCCCTACAGACTAATTTTGGGGCGATTATCCTCGCTTTGGTCGATAATCAACCCCGGCAGTTGTCTTTAAAAGAAGTTTTACAGGAATTCTTGCGCTTTCGAGAAACGACTCTCACCCGTCAGTATGGCGATGAGTTGCAACAGGCCAGCGATCGCTTACACCTAGTGGAGGGTTTATTATTAGCTTTGCAGAATATCGATCGAGTGGTGGATATTCTCAAAAATGCTCCCGATGGGACGACGGCTAAGTATCGTTTTCAGGCAGAATTGGGCATTAGTGACGCACAAGCTGATTCTATCTTAGCTATGCCCCTACGTCGTTTAACCGGTTTGGAAAGACAAAAGTTAGAGACAGAAGCGACGGAATTACAAACAAAAATTCAACAGTTGGAAACTCTCCTCCATAACCGTCAGGAGTTTCTCAAGTCTCTGAAAAAAGAATTGCGCTCTTTAAAGAAAAAATTCGCCGATAGCAGACGGACAAAAATTCGCACCGGCAAGTCGGGGGACAGGAAACAGGAGACAGAAGGGAAGAAACAGGATTCTGTGGTTAAAAAACAGGAGACAGTCCCGATGAAAAAATTTTCACCACCAGAGATGAAAGAGGTTTCCTTACCTACACCCCACACCCCACACCCCACACCCCCTTTCAAGTCAGAAGTTAAAAAACAGGAGAATAAAGTTAAGAAAAAGTCCGAGAGTGAGAATACACCGAGTTTAAGCCTATTTACGCCCCAAGAACCCCCAGAAAATGCGATTTTATTGCTTGATGCGGAAGACAAAATCAGTTGGACGACACCAGAAGAGCGAGCGCTGGACCAGGGTTTAATTATCTATCAACAGGCGATCGAAAAACGGGAAAATTTCCTAGTTATCCTCGATAATGCCAAAGCTTACCCGATTTCTATCCGGGAAGTTCCCCCGCAAGCGAATCAACCGGTGTTAATCTCCAGTCTGCTGACCAAAACCGCCCAAAAAGAGTCAGAAGCCGTGTTAAATCAATTTTTCTTGACAGAACCTCAAAAAAATCAAGAATTGCTTTTACTGAGTCAACAAGGGCGAATAAAGCGGCTTACCATAAATGAATTAGAGGGGGTTGGTAGTCGGGGTTTGTCCCTGATGAAATTGAAAGAAGATGATCGCCTATATGCTGCTATTTTTACTCACGAGGGCCTAGACTTAGCGATCGCCACCAGTAGCGGTCGAGTGCTGCGTTATCCCGTGCGCGAGGAATTATTGCCAATTATGGGTAAATCTGCTCAGGGTTTAGCAATTTTGCGGTTGCGCTACGGGGAACATCTAGCTGGCTGTGTTTCTCTCCCCCATCGGGAAAATCTGCTGCTGATTTCGGGATTAGGTTACGGAAAAAGACTGGCGATCGAGAATTTACGGCTATCACAATTAGGCGATCTTGGTTCACCCGCTTTACAATTTGTTAACAAACAGGATAGTTTAGCGGCTATGGTAGCGGCGCGGCCAGGGAGTATAGTGTTATTAAGTACCAATCAGGAGCGAAAACTGCCCTTAGAGGTGGAAACTGTGACAGTCACGGGTAAAGACGGGACAGGTTCACAATTAGTCAAACTCAACCCCGCAGAAAAAATTATCAAAGCACAATTGTTACAGGACACCTCGAATAAGAGATTTGTTTAACAAAGTGTCGGTCGAGGAAATTTCCTTGATATACAGTGGTGAAAAGGGAATAACTTTAAATAACTAACAAGAGGCTCCGTCACTCAAAATTTGATTTTTTGAGCTGTCCCATAAATAACGCCCTGGTTATTGAGTAAAATTAAACTTTTTTTGCCCATCAACTTAAAAACTTGCGTTTTTTGGATCATCTTAGCATAGAGGACTGAGTAGTATGAGTTAAAGCAAAGTTGATTTGTTAATTTTGTCTATCAGTGTAATCTGGGTGAAATCTCTCACTTTTTTCCCTGATCAATTACTAAGGGGTAAGCTTAGACGCACTTCAGTTACATATCTTGATAATTCAAAAAACTCTCAACCGCTTATTAATCCTGCCTCCTGCCTTGCTAAAACGCATCTTAGATGCGTTTTAGCTTACCTCAATCAATTGGACTTATTGAGAAAATCTTCGCACTAATTGAGAATAAACCAAGGTTTCATGAGGGTTTCAGGCGGTGCAATACTAAAGTAAATCTATTTTTTGAGCTACCCTACACCATCTCTAAACAATGGCGAAAAAACCGAAAAATGTTGCTCGTAAACACCGGTATTGGCAAAGATGGTTAAAACTAACTCTGATTGCAGTTTTTGGGTTTATTATCCTTAATCTAGCGATTAATTTAGCCCTCCGCTTGCCAATTAATCAACAAAAACCCGTTGATGCCATTTTAGTTTTGGGGGGCAGCATTCGTCGGGAAATTTATGTAGCCAATCTAGCCCAGCAATACCCCGATATACCGATTTTAATTTCCCAAGGCTCGAAAGACCCCTGTATTTTATTACTATTTGAACAGGCAAAAGCACCAAAAACTAACGTCTGGTTAGAAAAGTGTGCCGATTCTACCTTCGGCAATTTTTTCTTTGCTGTGCCAATTTTAAAACAATGGGGAGTACATAAAGTAAAAGTTGTCACCTCTCCTACTCATTTACCTCGCGCTAAATGGTTAGCAGAAATTCACTTGCAATCCCACGGTATAGCAGTAGAAATCGATGCAGTCAGAGAAATTGGTGTGCCGGGTAATCACGAATCAAAGCTAAAAACTGGGTTAGATGTGACTAGAAGTATAATTTGGGCTTTTGTCGGACAATTAATCTATCCCCCCTGTTGGCAAGTCATTCCCTTAAATTCCGTTGATTTAGAAGCTTGGCGCGATCAAGGTTTTCAATGTGAATCTCAAGGTAATATCCGCTAAACAATCGGTAATGATTCGGTGGTAGTGCCGTAGCCCTCTTGCTTACCTGGTATGAATTGTGTAAAATATTTATTAATAAAAATAATTGGCTAAAATCAGTCTTTAAACCTCTAGCTTGATCATGACTTTTCTGATAAATGTCTTTTTCTTGCTCCTGTCTTGCTTACTCAAATATTATACTAAATTCGGTTATTAAAAACTGATTATTTATTCCCCTTTGCCTCTTGCCTTCTGCCTCTCCTGATATGTAGCCTGTAGCTCAACGGATTTAGTATAATACCTTTCGACAAAGGATTTCTCGGCTGGTGAGAGAGAGTCTATCTTTGCTCTAAAAAAATGGAGAATCACGTTGGGGAACCCTTTGGTATTTTATCCATGACTACAATGCACAGCAAAGCAAAGGATTAAGCCGCCATCACTACTAAGCTAAGACGCATTTAACCCGCTTATTCTTAGATTAGCCGAACCTCCCCCAATCCCTTTACTCTTGCCTTTTGCCTTTTGCCTCTTGCCTCGTCTCAACAAGCAATTTAAATTACGAACAGCTTACCGAATCACCACCAAAACCCCAACACCTAAAACCTCTCTCCTATCTCCTAAATAGGGTTTGCTGAAAAAGCTTTTCCTAGGGGCAGGGTGTGGGGTGTGGGGTTTTACCAATTTTGAGGTAGTCAGTTACCTAATTTTCAGGGAAAAAGTACCTGAATTTTCCCCCCGATCCCCGCAACGGCTGGCACTTTTTGAGGGAAAAAAGTCTAAAAGTCTTATCCAACAAGGTTTTTAGATTTATTCAGCAAGCTCTAAATACTGTCTCCCGACTCGGAGAATACTGACTTCTAACCCGATGTTGGACAAAGATAAGTAAAATTTATTGATTGAGTGCAAAAACTTGAGAATATTTAAATTAATATTCCGCAATATTTACAAATTCTTAAAAATTAATTGAGAAAGATTTTTATTTAACAACGATGTTACAATGGTTACAGCGATTTTACTGAATTTCATAATGGGTTATTTTGTGCTTTTTTGGACAGCAATAGTTGAAACCCTTGCCACACCTAGAAGGTGATCCTAATTAAGACGGTTAAATCAGTCAATTTCACCCACAACGATGATCTTTTTTTTGTGTAGTTTTATTGCAAAAAAAAATTTTTTTTGACAAAAAGGACAAAGTATGATATGTCCCAACGTATTTCTGGCTGCGAGTAATTATTGTAGGGCTTGCTGAATAATGGTAAAACCCTTTTAAAATAAGGCTTTTGACCTGTTAAAGTCCGATGTTAGTGCAAGAAAATAGGATTGGGACTTTCAAAAACCTTGCATTATCCTTCTTGTAGTACATCGCTTGGTACAAAAAACAAGGGCAACAAAGCCTGAAACTCCTGACTCCTGACTCCTGACTCCTGACTCCTACCCCCAGGAAAAACTTTTTCAGCAGACCCTATTAGACCTCCTGCAAAAGTCTTATTCAGCTACTTGATGATAGCCTAAAGCAAGTTCATAGTTGTAAATGCCAGCGATTAAATTAAATCTCAGACCAAAACGCCGTCTCCGATTCCTATATCTTGATGAT
>NZ_JADEXY010000103.1 GCF_015206885.1 Microcystis aeruginosa LEGE 91341
TTGGCAGAGGATTAAAAATTAGTTATTGTGACTAACTCTTTTGGTTAGAAAAAGATAAACTTGAGAATCTTCGGTCAAATTTATTGACTCAAAATCAGCTATACTTAATTTAAATGAAACAGCCCTACCCGTTGGGGGCGTGGCGCCGCCCCCAAACCCCCCGCGCATTAGTTTTTCGGTGAGATGCTTACACGCAGCCGCTGACACATTTGTCATCATTTAAGAGTCACTGATAATTGCTGATTGTCGGTATTTCTGCAAATGTGAGATGCACCCGGGTTTTCATGGCAACAGGGAATCCTTGGCATAATCTGATTTCCCTCCTGTTTTACTCAGCAGACGGATATTTTCAATCAGGATTGATTTTTCTAACGCTTTAGCCATATCGTATAAAGTCAAGGCTGCCACAGATACCGCCGTTAAAGCCTCCATTTCTACCCCAGTTTCCGATTTTGTCACCACTTCTGCCCGAATTTCGTAACCGGGTAACTCTGCTTTCGGGATAATCTGAACATTGATTTTTTGCAGGGGTAAGGGATGGCAAAGGGGAATTAAGCAGGAAGTTTGTTTGGCTGCCATAATTCCCGCTAGTCTGGCCGTCCCTAAAACGTCACCTTTAGGCGCATTTCCCTGTTCTATGGCTTCAAAAGTCGTTTTTAGCATTCTCACTTGTCCTAGAGCGATAGCAGTGCGTTTGGTGGGCGTTTTCTCCGATACATCCACCATCTGGGCCTGGCCTTGGCTGTCGAGATGAGATAATTTTTCTTTACCCTCTTGCGTCATTGAATGAACCTGTGCTATAGTAGTTTACTGTTGAGAAAAACAAGGGCTTGTAGCTTAGTGGATTAGAGCGTGTGGCTACGGACCACAAGGTCGGGAGTTCGAGTCTCTCCAAGCCCGTTAGATACAATGGCATATACTACAGGAATTAGGGCCCTATGGTTCCTAATTTCTTTGCTTTTTTACCCCATCTCCCCATCTTCCTACTTTCCTATACTTTTTAAACAGGATTTAGTATCATCAGCCAGTTTTGCTGGAGTATTTTTTACCCCCAAACAGTGAAAGAAACTAAACTTTTAGGATTGTATAATATGAATTTTCCCGCACCTGCGCCGACACCCTTTCAAGTTGCTTTAGAGCGTTACCAGAATGCTCTAAATTATTTAGATACTTCTCAGAAGAAATCTCTGAAAAAAGAACAGGCTTTAGAAATTATTACCGCCAGAGATGCTCTTCAGAAACGAATGGAAGCCGAGGCGGAAATTTCGGTTGATATGTGTTCAAAATTAATCGAACAAGATAATAGATTAAAACAGAAAAGTTACAAAATTACTCAAGTTCTTGATTTAGCTGAATATCGGGAGACTTTACCTATTTCTGCTCAAGCTTGGTGGTGGCATTTAGAAAGCAGGGAATCTCTGCATCCTTGCAATCGTTTTGATTGGCTATTGAGAATCGGTAAACTGGTTTTATTAGGGGTTAATTTTACATTAATCGGAACGATTGCTACTCGGTTTCTTGGTGGTGGTTCAGGTTTGCTAGAAATAGGAGGTGTTATTTTTTCGACTTTCATTTCTTTATTACAAACTGAAAATGCTCTCACACGAACGCGCCAGAAGGGTTTTGTTAAGTTAATGAAATTTCTTGGGATTGCTGAACATTGGTATGAAGAAATACAGTTTTCTGTAACAGTAATAGTCTTTGCTTTTCTCTTGGGAATTTATCTAAATTTCTCTTGGTTTTCTGAGTTTTATAAGCAAGCAGGAAGCCGTTTACAATCTCCTTCGCCAGCAAGTCAAGAACTTCCTAATTTAGCCTCAGCCGAAGAGAAGTATTTAAAAGCAATTGAGTTAGATCCAGATAATTTAGATGCTCATTATAAGTTGGCAACACTTTATGAAGAGTTACAGGATTTGACTAATGGGAAGAAACACTATTTAATTGCGGCAAAAGGTGGTTTTATAGATGCTTATAATAATCTCGCTTATTCGTATCTGCGCGATAATAAGAATGCAGAAGCGGTAGAGTTACTGGAAAAAGCTAAGAGATTATTAGCAGAAAAAGATGAAAAGTTAGACCAATTTACTGAAGATGAGAAACGCAATTTAGCGGTACAAAAATATAGTATTTATAAAAATCTAGGCTGGGCCAGATTTAAGCAAAATCGCAGTGAAGATGCAATTGGTAATCTTTTAGTCGCTATTAGTATCGCTGAAAATCTAGCTTATCAGAAATTTATCCGCAATCCCGGTGCTGCTTTTTGTATTTATGCTCAACTTTTAGAGAAAGAAGACAAGAAATTATCTCAGGAAAATTGGCGTAAATGTCTTAAATTAGCCGAAGGGAGGGTAATTAATACAGAGGAGGAGCAATGGTTATATGAAGCGAGGAAAAAAATTAAAGTGAAGTAAAGTTTAGTGACTATTCTCTGAGTAATGCGCTAAATCCTTCTTGCTGAAAATGCTTATCAAAGGTTAAGATTTCATAGATTTCCAGTTGTCTCATAATCTGCATTGAAGCACAATCAGTTAAACTGTAACCTTTATCTAATCGTCTTTGATAAAAATCAAAAGCCTGCTGAAATTGTTCACTGGTTTGGGGAATGATTATGGTTTTGCTGTCATTGCGTAAATCATGAGTTAAACGAATAGCTGATTTACGCAAAAATTCCCCTCTACTGCATAAAGCATTGAGTAATTCTGTGAGAACCATTTCACTGGTAACACCTCTAAAGTTACCCAGTCTTGCTACCATACTTATAGCAAGTCTATGAGCATTATCTCCTCTATCAGCTAACGCTTTTAAATAGAAGGTATCTAAGAAAATTTTTCTCATTCTTCCTCATCTTCTCTCGGTGCGCCGTACATATAATGTTCCGCGTTACGCGCAAAGTCTCTGGGAAAGTGTTTTCGCCATTCTGATTGGGGAACAACGTTACCAATCTCAACAATTCTTTGCCAAAAAGGTTTTTTGCGAAATTCTGGGTCATTTTCTAGTGCATCCCATTTAGCATCGAGTTCTTCCATTGATAACTCAGGCTCTTCGGATGTGTTAGAGGTTGAATGATTGTTTAAGTTAGTCATGATTAAAGGTTCCTCAAGTTCTTTGATTAAATTGTCTGATTCTGCGTTAGATTGAGGGTTTTGTTTGTCCATGATTGATCAGAAGTTATAGTTTACTTTTATCATAGCATTTTTGAGTTGGAGCGAGGTACGGAGATTATCGAGGGGAATTAACCACAGAGACACAAAGAACACAGAGATTATTCACCGATTTTATAATTTATACTGATGATGGCAAGAGAGCCGAATGTTTAACTGAAAGCTTGACA
Source organism: Microcystis aeruginosa LEGE 91341 (assembly GCF_015206885.1). GTDB lineage: Bacteria > Cyanobacteriota > Cyanobacteriia > Cyanobacteriales > Microcystaceae > Microcystis > Microcystis aeruginosa_H. Next base: position 3,332 of record NZ_JADEXY010000103.1, read on the forward strand.
TTGTTTTATGTGGCGTGTTTTATTTGCCTTTGATCCTCATCGACAAGCAATTTTACTTGTTGGGGGGAACAAGTCAGGTAACAAAAGATGGTACAAAGAAAATATTCCTATAGCAGATCAACGTTATCAAAAATATCTGGAAAAACTTAAGGAAGAAAAGTTATGAAAGAATATACTAACTTCTCGGAAGAATTTAATAAACTTGGTAAAGAACGACAAGCAAGTATTAAAGCAAGAGCTTCTCAAATTTATTTAGAGGAACTTACGCTTAAGTATTTGCAAGAAAAACTAGGTTTATCTTCATCAGAATTGGCAAAGTATCTTGAAGTACAGCAATCAATAGTACCTAAACTTAAACAAGAGCAAAATCTAGAGCTAAATACACTGCGCGAAGTAGTTAACGCCTTAGGTGGAACTGTCGAAATTATTGTCAAAATTCCCAACAAAGAACCTATAATTATTGGTGACTATTCAGAAACGAAGTGTAATTAACCACAGAGACACAAAGAACACAGAGATTATTTGCCAATGTTATAATATGTACTCAATAATAAAGGTGTTCGCTTTTGGAACACAATATTTAAGATGGAATTAACGGGAAGACTCCATGAACGCTATAAAGCAAAAATCTTAAATTGGTAAAAATCTAATCCGAAAAATACGATCTGTTACTGACACAATTGCTCCCGTCTTTAATGCTTTTGTACAATCTCGTAAAACTATAGTTAAACACTGATTAATTAGATTGTAGTTTTCATTGCCTAAACGGAATAGGATGACACTTGGTAAATTATCACCACTAATAGCGAGAAGTTGAGAAAAATCTAGATCGACAGTTAAAATTATCCGCTTTTCTCTTTTTGCTTTGGCAAGAATTTCCTGATCAGATAAAGTTTGTAAGCCTTCATCTCGAAGATGAACGACATCATAACCTTGTTCTCTTAACCATGAGACTGTACGCAGAGAAATCCCCATATCGGCTAGAAACTCTATCTCCATTGCTCGATTAATTCAAAATGATGAACTTGTTCTCTGGCTAACCAAGAAGCATATAATAAACATTGGTGAATATCTTCTCTTTCTAGGTCAGGGTATTCCTCTATTATTTCCTCTATCGGCTTTTCGTTAGCAAGTAGATTAAGAATTAAAGAAACAGGAATACGCATTCCTCGAATACAGGCTTGACCTGCCATAATTTTGGAGTTAAAAGTAATTCGGTCTAATTGTTTTAAGGTCATATAGTTTCCAGAAATATGAAGATGATACCTGTGGTAATTTTATTATAGCTAATTCTATAGTTGCGAGTGGAAGTGGGAAATTACTCCTTCAGTGAGGGTGCAAAGCTTGTCTCCAACCCTGTAGGGAAGATTAGGGAATGGTGAGGTTTTAAGTTGTAGTAGTATAGTATAACAAGTTAGACGAGAAAACGGGTTTTTTGAAAAAACCCGTTTTCTGAAATTTTATGACTAAAGTTCAACAACGAACCTAATTAAAGCAAAACCTCAATTGATTCAACCCATGAATAAATTTCTCAAACTCTTTACCCCCATTTCCCTGATATTAATTACTGTAGGATTTCCGGCGGCGACTTTTAGCAACACTGTTGGAGTTAACACGATTTTTCAGGTAAAAGGGAAAGTTACTGTTAAAAAACCACAATGGAAAAAACCCCTTCCTGCTTCCGTCGGACTTACCCTCAGTTTTGATGATAAGTTAGAAGTAGCAGCTAACGCTTCGGTTAAGGTTTATTGTAGTAATCTCAAGCAGTGGATGGTTAAACCGGGAAAGTATATTGTTTCTAATGGCTGTCCTCGGGGAAATCCTGTGATTCCACTTCCCAATAGTAATAATACAACCCTCCGTCCAACAGGAAAAACAGAGAAAGTCTTAGCAAAATTACCTTATCTAATTACTCCTCGTCAAACGAATATTCTCACCAATCGTCCTCCCCTGCGGTGGAATGCTGTTCCGGGTGCAACTAATTATACTATCAAAATAGATGGGGTTAATTGGAAAACGCAGACAAATAAAACTGAGATAGTCTATCCTGGTGAACCTCCTCTGGAAGCAGGAAGGCGATATCGAGTAATCATAGAAGCTGATAATGGTGCATCTTCTAGAAGTGATGATGAAAACGTCGGGTTTAGAGTATTAGATGAACAGACGAAGAAAACGGTTTTAGATGCTGTTAAAGCTGTTCAACAGCAGCAGTTATCCCCAGAGGAAGCAGGGTTAGTTTTAGCGCATATTTATCGAGGTTATGAGTTGTATGGGGATGCGGTTGAGGTATTAGAAAGATTGGTTAAGCAAAATAGTCAGGTTGCTACGGTTTATCAACTGTTAGGGGATACTTACCTTAAGATGGGTTTACCTCAGTTGGCAAAAAAACCTTATGATAAGGCGTTAAAACTGGCAACAAATACGCAGAATTTGTCAGGACAAGCGGAGATACAAGCGGGTTTAGGAATAGCTTATCGTCTCTTGGCAAATAAGGATGAGGCGATACAGTGGTTAACTAAGGCGAAGGGTAGTTATAATCAGTTAGGGGATATTTCGCAGGTTCAGGAATTGGATAAAACAATTAATGACATTTTAAGGAGGGAGTAAGGATGAAAGTTAAATTATTGATGATGGCTACTACTTTTGTACGGAGGTAATCAAACAATGGATAAAGATAAACTCATAAAATATCGTCAAGCAGTGCAAAATTTGTTAAGTCGCTATGTAGCAGAAGATGTTACCAGTGAAGACGTAGAAGTACAATTAATATTTGATGTGGAACGGGATCATTATCAGTGGATGAATGTAGGATGGGAAGGTTTAAAACGAGTTTACCGCTCGATTGTTCATTTTGATATTCGTGATAATAAGATTTGGCTACAACAAAATTTAACGGAATTGAATCCAGCAGAAGATTTAATTTCAATGGGTGTTAAGAGGGAGGATATTGTTTTAGGACTGCAACCACCTTATAAACGGCCTTATACTAATTATGGTACTTAAAACAAATTCTCCTTCTCACAAATACGTCAACAAATATGGATGAATTATTTAATTAGGAGATAATTATGTTTGTCTGTCATGTATGTGGTGCAAAAGATGTCGAAGAAAAATTAGTCGATGAAACTCTTAGGATTGATGGTAGCCTAATCTTAGTTGAAAAAATCCCCGCTCAAGTATGTTATAACTGTGGTGAGGTTGTTTTTAGCAGTGAAACGGCAGAAAAAATCAGAATTTTACTACAGCACAAGGCTCAACCTGACAAATCTATTCAAGTTGATGTTTTTACTTATCAATAAACTCTAGGGATAAAAAACCAATGAAAGTATCAATCAAATCAGGGATAGCGGTTGTCGTCATTACCGGGATGATGGGATTATCGGGAGTCATGTTAAACCCAACGGTGGGACAGGTGATTTCTCAGGTTTCACCGCAAGATAAATTAGCCGAAGCAGAGAGGCTAACTCAGCAAGTTATTCAATTGTATCAGCAGGGGAAATATAACGAGGCGATTCCCCTAGCAGAACAAGCTTTAGCTATCCGTAAAAAGGTGCTTGGAGACAACCATCCCAATACTGCCAGAAGTCTCAACAACTTGGCATCACTGTATCAAAATCAAGGAAGATATAGCGAAGCTGAACCCCTCTACAAACAAGCTTTAGCTATCAAGAAACAACAATTAGGAGACAACCATCCCTCTACCGCCACCAGTCTCAACAATTTGGCAGAACTTTACAGAGTTCAAGGAAGATACAGCGAAGCTGAACCCCTCCACAAAGAAGCCTTAGCTATCAGAAGAAAACAATTGGGAGACAACCATTCTGATACTGCAGAAAGTCTCAACAATTTGGCTGCACTTTACAACTCTCAAGGAAGATACAGCGAAGCCGAACCCCTCTACAAACAGGCTTTAGCTATCTTCAAAAAACAATTAGGAGACAACCATCCCGATACCGCCACCAGTCTCAACAATTTGGCAGCACTTTACAAGTCTCAAGGAAGATATAGCGAAGCTGAACCCCTCTACAATCAGGCTTTAGCTATCAGCAAACAACGATTAGGAGACAACCATCCCTCTACCGCCGTCAGTCTCGGTAATTTGGCAGGACTTTACAACTCTCAAGGAAGATACAGCGAAGCCGAACCCCTCTACAAACAGGCTTTAGCTATCTTCAAAAAACAATTAGGAGACAACCATCCCGATACCGCCGTCAGTCTCAACAATTTGGCATTACTTTACTATTCTCAAGGAAGATATAGCAAAGCCGAACCCCTCTACCACAGGTCCTTAGCTATCAGGAAACAACAATTAGGAGACAACCATCCCGCTACCGCCACCGGTCTCATCAATTTGGCAGGACTTTACCAGTCTCAAGATGACATTCCTCAAGCAATTAATTATCTCAGCCAAGGACTTGCAGTAGAAGAATACAACCTCTCAGAAAATCTAAAAATGGGGGATGACAAGCAAAAACAAGATTATATGGCAAAGGTTTTAGGGAGGACTAATTCGGTGATTTCCCTCAATCTTCAAGCTGCACCGAATAACCCAGAAGCAACCCGTCTCGCCTTGAAAACTATCTTAGAACGCAAAGGACGAATTTTAGATGTTTCAACCAATAGCTTACAAATTCTCCGACAACGTACTGATGACCCCGAAAGTCAACAATTATTAACTCAACTGATTGAAGTTCGGACTCAACTATCTAATCTGACTTTTAAAAAGCCTGAAGATATTAAAAACCCAGAAATTTACCGTCAACAACTTAACGAAGTTACCGCAAAAGCAAAAGAAATAGAGGGTAAAATCGGTGTTCGTAGTGCCGAATTTCGTAGTCTATCCCAACCCATTACCCTGGAAGGTATTCAAAAGTTAATTCCTGCTGATGCTGCTTTAGTTGAAATAGTCCGCTATCGACCTTTTAATCCTAAAGCACCTGAAAATCAACGCTTTGGCATTCCTCGCTATGCTGTTTATATTCTCTATCCCAATGGTGACATCAAAGCCAAGGATTTAGGGGAAGCTAAACCGATTGACGACAAATTAATTTACTTCCGTGACAATCTTGCAGACGCACAAACTCCTCTCCCTCAACTGCAAAAATCAGCGCGTCAACTTGATGAGACATTGATGCAGCCTATCCGTCAATTATTAGGCAATACTAAAACAATTCTGCTTTCTCCTGATGCTGCACTTAATTTAATTCCTTTTGAAGCTTTAGTAGATGAAAATAATCAATACTTAGTGGAAAATTATCATATTACCTATCTCACTTCTGGACGAGATTTACTGCGTCTTAAAGATAAATTTGCTAGTCAACAATCTCCCCTTATTGTAGCTGATCCTTTCTACGGTAAAGCAGGGGAAAAAGTCGCTCTCACTCGTTCCATCGACCTGTCTGAGTTTACTTTTCCCGGTCTTCCGGGTACAGAGGAAGAAGCTAAAGCGATTGAAAATCTCTTACCTCAAGCCACTGTTTTAACTGGTTATAAAGCCACAGAAAACGCCGTCAAACAAGTGAAAAAACCAAATATTCTCCACATCGCTACTCATGGTTTTTTTAAACCAGAAAGCAATGTGCTTGAGAATCCTTTATTGCGTTCTGGGTTAGTTTTAGCAGGAGTTACAATCGGTCAAAGTGCAGGAGATGATGGGGTTTTAACTGCTTTAGAAACTACAAATTTAAACTTAGTGGGAACCAAATTAGTTGTCCTTTCTGCTTGCGATACGGGGAAAGGAGATATTAAAATCGGTCAGGGAGTTTATGGATTGCGCCGTGCTTTAGTTATTGCGGGAAGTGAAAGCCAATTAATTAGCCTTTGGAAAGTATCTGATGACGCGACTAAAGATTTAATGGTCGCCTATTATGGACGCTTGCAAAAAGGAGAAGGACGCAGTGAAGCTTTACGGCAAATTCAACTAGGAATGCTCAAGGGTGAGAAGCAAAAACATCCTTTTTATTGGGCCAGTTTTATTCCTTCTGGTGATGCAACTTCGATGCAATTTGACTGATGAAGGGTTAGGAGTTAAACTTAGTAGTAAAATTATTGGTATCACAAACAATTACTAGGAGAGTCACACAATGGCAACATTTACAGAAAACGACCTCAAAGAATTAAAAGACTTTATTGTAGGACAATTCAAAGAAGTTAATAGCAAAATAGACAAGTTATCTGAAGAAGTGAATAACTTAAGAGTTGACCTAGCAAATGTTAAAGGAGAATTAACAGGTGTGAATAAACGCCTAGATAACTTGGAATTTACTAATCGAACCATCTTTGTTGCCATTGTTACTGCACTAATGGCAGGATTAGTTAAGTTATTTTTCCCAAATTTTCCTACTAATCCTTAACTGTGATTCAAAAAGAAAACGGGTTTTTTGAAAAAACCCGTTTTCTGAAATCGAATTCAAAATAGGAAATAGCGTTGGGCCATGGGTAAAACCGTAGCCGGTTCACAGATTAATAATTCCCCGTCAGCACGCACTTCGTAGGTTTCGGGATTAACTTCCATGCGCGGTAAAGCGTCATTTAGCTTCATACTAGCCTTACTGATATTGCGCGTATTCGACACTGCCACGGCGGTTTTTTTCAGCTTTAACTTCTCAGGAATGCCCGCTTTCATAGCATATTTAGAAACAAATGTCAAGGAAGTTTTGGCGATCGCACCACCAAAAGAGGCAAACATGGGACGCATATAAACCGGTTGGGGTGTGGGAATACTGGCATTAGCATCGCCCATTTGCGCCCAGGCGATTAAACCGCCTTTCAGGACAATTTCCGGTTTTACGCCAAAAAATGCCGGTTTCCAGAGAACCAAATCGGCTAATTTGCCCACCTCGATGGAACCGACATAATCGGAGACACCATGGGTAATAGCAGGATTAATCGTATATTTAGCAATATATCGTCTTGCCCGCAGATTATCATTCTCTCCCGTTTCCCCGGTCAGTCTGCCCCGTTGTACCCGCATTTTGTGGGCAGTTTGCCAAGTGCGGATAATTACTTCTCCCACCCGTCCCATCGCTTGAGAATCGGAGGAAATGATACTAAAAGCCCCTAAATCGTGGAGAATATCCTCGGCGGCAATAGTTTCCCGGCGGATGCGGGATTCGGCAAAAGCCACATCTTCGGGAATACTCCGGTCTAAATGATGACAAACCATCAACATATCAAGGTGTTCCTCTAAGGTATTCGTCGTATAGGGACGAGTGGGATTAGTAGAGGAGGGTAAAACGTTCATTTCCCCGCAAACCTTGATAATATCGGGAGCATGACCACCGCCGGCCCCTTCCGTGTGGTAGGTGTGAATGACGCGATTTTTAAAAGCGGCGATAGTAGCCTCAACAAAACCGGCCTCATTGAGAGTATCGGTATGAATCGCCACCTGCACATCGTACTTATCGGCCACGCTTAAACAAGTATCAATGGCTGCCGGAGTGGTTCCCCAATCTTCATGGAGTTTTAAGCCAATTACCCCCGCTTTTACCTGTTCCGCTAGTCCTTCCGGCTGACTGCTATTGCCTTTACCCAAAAAACCCAAATTCATCGGGAAAGCTTCGGCGGCCTCTAGCATTCGATAGATGTTCCATTCTCCCGGGGTGCAGGTGGTGGCATTAGTTCCCGTCGCAGGTCCAGTCCCGCCACCAATCATCGTGGTAATCCCCGACGCAATCGCTGTCTCAATTTGTTGGGGACAGATAAAATGAATATGGGCATCAATCCCCCCTGCTGTCAAAATCATCCCTTCCCCGGCTAATGCCTCGGTAGCAGGACCGATAATAATATCGACATTATCTTGAATGTGGGGATTGCCCGCTTTACCGATTTTATAAATTTTGCCGTCTTTAATGCCCACATCGGCTTTAACGATGCCCCACCAGTCGAGAATTAGGGCATTAGTAATCACCAAATCCACCGCCCCATCTTCCCTAGAAATGGGGGATTGGCCCATACCATCGCGAATTACTTTACCGCCGCCGAATTTTACCTCATCGCCGTAGGTGGTGAAATCTTTTTCGACTTCGATAAATAATTCCGTGTCTGCCAGGCGAACTTTATCTCCGACGGTGGGGCCGTAGGTTTCTGCATAGGTGCGGCGGTCGATGCGATAATTCATAGGGGGAATTCTTGAAAATCGACATTGATTATACGATCGATTTTCCGGCAATTATCGCTTTTTAGGGATTTTCTTCCATTTTTAATCTGGCTCGTTTTCGAGGATTTCTTTGGCTTTCAGTAAAGCTTGGCGATGTTCTTCGGTAACGGTGGGATATTTTAAACCCAGGGATTCGAGGGTTTGATAAATAACCGCCCCCACAGCTAAACGGGTAAACCATTTGCGATCTGCCGGGATAATATACCAGGGGGCCCATTCGGTACTGGTATGATTGAATACCTCCTCGTAGGCTTTCGTGTAATCATCCCAAAAAGCTCTTTCTTTGACATCATTTTCGGAAAACTTCCAGTTTTTTTCGGGGCGATCAATTCTTTCTAAAAATCGTTTTTTCTGTTCTCCTTTAGAAACATTGAGAAAGAATTTCAGGACAATAACCCCATTGTTAACCAGATATTTTTCAAAATTATTAATCTCCTCAAAACGTCGCTGCCAAACTTTCTTGGTTCTGTCTTCCGGGGGGAGTTTTTGCCGTTCCAATAAATCTTGATGGACGCGCACGACTAATAATTCTTCGTAGTAGGAACGATTAAAAATACCGATACGACCCCGCTCCGGTAAAGCTTTATAATATCGCCAGAGATAATCGTGGTCTAGTTCTTCGACCGAGGGAACTTTAAAGCTAAATACCTGACAGCCTTGGGGATTTAAACCCGACATAACGTGTCTAATCGTACCATCTTTACCCGCCGCATCCATGGCTTGCAGATTAATTAACAGAGCATAGGTATCCTGGGCATAAAGTTTATCTTGAAACTCGGCCATTTTTTCGATCCCCTGTTGCAGCAGCAGTGTGGCATCTTCTTTGGTAATGTAGTCTGGCTTAAACCGGGCATCGTAATCTTTGTGTAGAGAAATTTCTTTACCCGGTGGCACGATTAAGGATTGTAAAAATGCTTGGCGATCAATTTTGCTGACCATGCTCTTCTCCTTGATTGTTTTGACCCCTAAAAGTACATTGTAGCACTTTTGCTCGGAAAATACCTAACTCTTGAACCGGCGAGTCAAGGATGAAATGGCAGAAATGACCTAGAAACAAGTATATTTAAATATTCGATTTTAGCTACTCCTCATCTGACGAGAAAGTAAAGAATAATTTTTAGGCGATCGCAAATTCGGTAAACTGTCGCACTTCGGGAGGTTGAAAAGCTAAAACTATCTCACTACTGGGAATTCCTACGCGCATTAATTCCGTGGCGATACCTGCTTCTGTCCAATCTTCTTCAATATAAATTTTGTCATTTTTTAGACGAAGATAAACGGAAATAGCTTTAATTCGTTTGCCATTTTTCCAGCCAATATTAAACCAAAGATATTGGCTTCTATCATCGTCAAATATCAATATTTATTCTATGTCTTGATCGGGTACTTGTGAGGAAATTTCTGCATATTCTGTGAGAATTTTCTTGATTATGTTTTGATAATAATTTAGTTTATCCATGACCAGACTTGCCTAGGTATTATTCAATTTTATTTTCTGAGCAGAGGGTGAGCTTTTCATAGCTCACCCTCAACTTCATACTAACTCAAAACACCGGAAGGAATCCCTAAAATATCCTCAATCTTAGGTAAATCTTCTAGGGGAATTACCCGGCCTTCATCCTCAAAACCAGCGATTTCATTAAAGTTCAAATAGCGGTATAAATCGCCAGCAAAAGGATTAATTTTCTCGGTGACAATTGCGAGGTATTCCTCAACGGTGGGAATGCGTCCCAGTAGCGCACAAACTGCCGCTAATTCGGCGGAACCGAGATAGACTCGCGCATCTTTTCCCATGCGATTATTGAAGTTACGAGTCGAGGTAGAAAATACCGTCGCTCTGTCTTCAACCCGCGCTTGATTACCCATACAAAGGGAACATCCAGGCATCTCAGTACGCGCCCCAGAAGCGGCAAAAATGCCGTACATTCCCTCATCGCGCAATTGTTTTTCATCCATGCGGGTGGGGGGACAAATCCACAGTTTAGCCTTAGCAACTCCTGCCCCTTCTAATATCTTAGCAGCGGCGCGATAATGACCAATATTAGTCATACAAGAACCGATGAACACCTCATCAATTTTATCCCCAGCACATTCCGACATTAACTTGATATTATCGGGGTCATTGGGTGCGGCGACAATTGGTTCTTTAATCTCGCTTAAATTGACGGTGATAATATCCGCATATTCGGCATCCTTATCCGCCTCCATCAGGACAGGATTAGCTAACCATTGTTCCATTTTTGCTACCCGACGTAGGATAGTTTTGGCATCACTATAACCCCGGGCCGCCATATTTTTTAACAGAGCCACATTAGAGCGTAAATATTCCGCCACTGTCTCGGTACTTAACTTAATCGTACAACCAGCGCAGGAACGTTCCGCCGTGGCATCGGTTAACTCAAAAGCCTGTTCTAATTTCAAATCCGGCAGCCCTTCCATCTCCATAATCCGACCGTTAAAAACATTTTTTTTGTTCTGTTTTTCCACGGTTAATTTGCCTTCTTGCATGGCAACGTAGGGAATGGCATTAACAATATCGCGCAGAGTTACACCGGGTTGTAATTCCCCCGTAAAACGGACTAAAACCGATTCCGGCATATCCAAAGGCATTACTCCCAAAGCGGCGGCAAATGCCACTAAACCCGACCCCGCAGGAAAGGAAATTCCCAGGGGAAAACGAGTATGAGAATCGCCTCCAGTCCCCACCGTATCCGGCAATAACATCCGATTTAACCAGGAGTGAATAATGCCATCTCCCGGACGTAAAGCCACCCCACCCCGGGTAGAGAAAAAGTCCGGTAATTGGTGATGAGTTTGAATATCAACCGGTTTGGGATAGGCTGCCGTGTGACAAAAACTCTGCATGACTAAATCGGCGCTAAAACCTAAACAGGCTAACTCTTTTAACTCGTCTCTGGTCATCGGGCCAGTGGTATCCTGAGACCCTACCGTAGTCATAATCGGGTCACAGGAAGTACCCGGCCGCACCCCGGGTAAACCGCAAGCTTTGCCGACCATTTTTTGCGCTAGGGTGTAACCTTTACCCGTGTCATTAGGCATAGTGGGACGAGTAAATAGGGTACTAGCCTCAAGTCCCAAGGCGTGACGGGTTTTATCGGTGAGACTGCGACCGATTAATAGGGGAATACGACCGCCGGCCCGCACTTCATCCAGAATTGTCTCAGGTTTGAGGCTAAAAGTGCTAATAGTTGCGCCCGCTTCGTTGGTGATTTTGCCTTCGTAGGGATAGATTTTAATCACATCCCCCGTGTTCATTTGGCTAACATCGCATTCAATCGGTAAAGCGCCAGAATCCTCGGCAGTATTGAAGAAGATAGGGGCGATTTTACTACCTAAAATATAGCCACCAGCACGTTTATTAGGCACAAAGGGAATATCATCGCCAATATGCCAGAGAACCGAGTTAATCGCCGATTTTCGGCTGGAACCAGTCCCAACCACATCCCCCACATAGGCGACTGGATGGCCTAATTTTTTCAATTCGGCAATGGTTTCTAAGGACCCGGGTTGACGGGTTTCTAACATTACCAAAGCATGGAGGGGAATATCGGGCCGGGTGGTGGCATGGGGAGCGGGAGATAGGTCATCTGTATTGGTTTCTCCCGGTACTTTGAAGACGGTGACGGTAATTTCTTTAGCAAGTTTCGGTTTAGCGATAAACCAAGCGCCATTGGCCCAAGCATCGATAACCTGTTTAGCATAGGGATTGGTGTCGGATAATTCCAAAACCTCGTTAAATGCGTCGAATACCAGCAGGGTTTTACTTAAAGCGCTGGCAGCAGCAGCGGCGATATTAATATCTCTGGATTTCAGCAGTTCAATCAGAGAATGAACGTTATAACCACCTACCATGGTTCCCAGTAAGCTAACCGCACCCTGGGGGGAGATAACGTTAGATTTTATTTCCCCTTTGGCAATTCCTGTTAAAAATCCCGCTTTAACGTAGGCCGCTTCATCAACTCCGGGGGGAACACGGTCACGCAGCAGGGTCAGCAATTCTCCTTTGAGTTCTTCGGACGGATTTTTGAGTATTTCGCATAATTCCGCCGTTTGTTGAGCATTAAGGGGAAGGGGAGGGATACCTAATTTCGCTCGGTCGGCAACGTGCTGATGATACGCTTCTAACATAGGTCTATTTTCTCCTAGTCTTCACTTGTGACGGTTTCTTCCTAGGTTACTGGATTTTTGCTAGTCTCGAAATTTCTAGGTTAGCGAGAGATGACTTTATTGTGTGACTTCTATAAAATGAGAAAATAGCGATCGATTGACTATATTAAGGCGTAGATAATGGCTATCACCGATTCTGATCTAGATTTAGCACAATATATCGACCATTCTCTCCTCATCCCCACCGCCACCAGGGAACAATTAGAGGCTTACTGTCAACAGGCTGATCAATATCATTTTCCCACCGTCTGCGTTTATCCCGCTGCCGTTAAGCAAGCTGTGCAGTTACTCCACGGCAAAAAAACTTTAGTTTCTACCGTAATTGGTTTCCCCGCAGGGGCCACTACCTCCGCAGTTAAACGTTATGAGGCTTTAGAAGCCGTAGATAATGGTGCCAAGGAGTTAGATGTGGTTATTAATCTCGGTTGGCTAAAAGATGGGAAATCTGAGGAATTATTCCAAGAAATTGCTAGTATTTGTCAGGAAACCGGCCAGACGGTAAAAGCGATTCTGGAAACCTCGCAACTGACGGACACCGAGAAACGTTTAGCGGCGGAAATTTGCATGGATGCAGGAGTGAGTTATCTAAAAACCAGTACCGGCTGGTTTGGCGGTGCAACGGTTAGCGATGTCAAGTTTCTCAAGGAAATTAGCAAAGGCCGGGTAGGAATTAAAGCATCCGGCGGAATTCGCACCCTAGAACAAGCGATCGCTCTTATCCAGGCTGGGGCCACCCGTCTGGGAACTTCTCGCGGTGTCGATTTAGTCCGTCAGCAAAAAGCTGCCTTTGAGGGGTAATACTAAATCCTGTTTTAAAAGTATAGGAAAGTGGGGTGTGGGGTGTGGGGTAGTGG
>NZ_JADEXY010000104.1 GCF_015206885.1 Microcystis aeruginosa LEGE 91341
CGCTTTTTCACTGACCCACCTCTGACTTCTCCGCCTTATTTTACCATTTTTTACTTCCTTCCTCTTGGATAATCAGCTACTTTTTATAATTAAGCTTCTTGCTTAAGTTGACACCAATGATCGCGTGTGCCCTCCGATCTCTCAGGTTTGCTGATCACCCTAAGTAGGGGGAGAGCCTTCGAGGTGTTAGGGACTTGCGCTTTGATAATGTGCCATCTGGCTGGTCTGGTTCTTCTACAGAGCGATTTTCTGGCTGGGATATTATTCCTACGCAAGTCCCTTATTAGTTTGTCTCCCGTCTCCTGTCTCCTGTCTCCTGTCTCCCGTCTCCTGAATTATTAACTCGCCGTCGGCGATCGAGCCATTGTTGTAAAATAATCGCCGCCGCTTCCCGATCGATCGCTCCCTTATCCCAAGAGGAAAACTGTTTTTTGGCTTTTAAGAATTCTTCCGCCTCTAGGGATGTGCAACGCTCATCAATGTATTCGAGGGGTAAATCTAAGGCGATCTCTAGTTTCTGGGCGTATTTTTGTACCTGTTTAGCCTGAAATCCTAACTCTCCCGCCATGGTATAGGGCAGTCCCGCCACCAAAATCTTAATATTTCTTTCCTTGACAATCGCCTCAAACTGTGCTAAGTCAGCAACAAAGGAAGAACGGATAATCGTGGTTAAACCGGTGGCGATTAAACCTGTGCCGTCACAGCCTGCCACTCCTACCCGTTTTTTGCCGATATCTAAGCCCAAGGCGGCGACCCTTTCCATCACACTGGATGCCCCTGATCCGGGGGTTCCGAAGGGGGTTTAGCGGGGGGAATTTCCCCCGGACTGTCGAGGGAGTCTAGGGGGGGATTATTGGGCCATTTTAACCAAGACATCCGACTAGGGATAGGAGTTCGTGGCACCGGTTGTAAACCCTGCAGCATTTCTGCTAGGGCGGAATTTTCTGGCTTAGTTTCGCGGATTTTGTGCCATACCGAGCGCGACATCATTAGAGTGTGGGAACTGCGGATTGCTCCCAATTGTTCCAGATATTCCCGTCTTTCGTGCTGATAATCAGCCGATATCAACTCTAGCGATCGAGGGGCATACTTGTGCGTGATCTGGGCCATCTGAATTAATAACTTAGGATAGAGCCAAGTGTAGGCAGGATGGACAATTAATTTCGCTTGATGGGGTCGCTCATCTTGATTAGATAGAATTAATTCAAAATAACCGATCGCCGCTTTTCGTTGTGGTTCAAAAACGTAACCGCGACTAATTTGGGGACCGCCGCACCAACCTTGACAGCGACCGAACAAACTATCCACTAAACTGATTTTAAAATCCTGGATATGGCGATCAAATACCTGACGCAATAACGGCGGCATAGACACACAATCTAACTGATAAAGTAATTGAGCGTCAGCATTGCTCACAGGCAGTAAATTCGGTAAATCTGCCTCTTGTTTGCTCAATTCCTGTAATAATTGCGGCGGTAAAGACCAATAGGTTAATTCTGCCAAAGGCTGAAAACCGTGTTGCCGAAAAAGAGCCAAACTGTCCTTTTGATTGATATTAACCTCTAACACCCAGGTGCGGGCTTCCCAAACCGTTTCTAGACAATAACGCAGTAATTGCGCCCCGATGCCCTTGGGTTCGCCTAAAGACTCCCCTGGATGCACCCGCACCTGTTCCACCCGCCAAGTGCTGCGACTACTATTAAAAGGAGTAACTTGGATAGCCCCACGAATTTTCCCTTCTTCTCCCCGATTGGCCAGGGACTCAGCCACATAGACATGAAAACGGTGTTGCAGAGGATTGGGAAAAAAACTGAGAATTTTAAACAACCCAAACCAAGGACGCACCTGCTGCACCTGGGTGCGGAAATTTTGGGCGCGACGATCAATATCCTCATCGAAGTCATCCAGGGTTAAAGCTTCAATGTCTTCTAGATCCCGATATTGTACGGGACGGATTGGGCGATCGCTAAAATCGTCCCCTTGGGGAACAGGAGAAGTGGTCATGGCTCTGGGGTAAATATCGTCTATGCAGCTATCTTACCGCAGAATCTAGAGGCACTTCTGCACCAATAACAATTTCTGACGGATCATTAGGAGACTGCCACGGAAAGGACACCTCGATGAGCATCTGGGGTTTTTTAGTCCAAATTTCCAATCATGACAATTCGATGCTACAATAACGGACGGTTAATCAGTCCGAATTTGCAGTAAAAGTCTTTGAGTCAATCTGTAGATACCACTAACACCCTAGACACTCTAGCTCAAGAACTGGCCGCCATTCAGCAGACCGGTTCTAAGCGCGTCGCTTTATTGGGTTCCCGTCACGTTCCCATCACCCACCAGCAATTGATCGAAATGATGGCCTATGCCCTCGTGCTGGCGGGCAATCGGATTATGACCTCCGGGGCGACGGGAACCAATTCCGCCGTCATTAAGGGGGCAATGCGGGCAGATCCTAATCTGTTAACCGTGATCTTACCCCAAAGTCTCGATCGCCAGCCCCTGGAATCCCAAGAACAACTTCAGCAGGTTATCCATCTGGTGGAATGTCCCGAAAATGACCATCTATCCCTAGGGGAAGCCAGCAGCCTCTGTAATCGGGAGATTATCAATCGTTGTCAACAGTTAATCTGTTTTGCTTTCCACGACAGTCAGACCCTTTTGCAAACCTGCGCGGAAGCGGAAGATCAACGCAAGCTAGTTACCCTATTTTATTTTGACTAAATTCAGCGATGAATCTCTCCGTCAGTGCCATTCTTCTCTATTCGATAGTGGCTGCCGCTATCTCTGTCTATCTACCTTTTCTGCTGGTGGCCTACGCTAGAGCTAAGGTGGGTTACAATACCTCCGCTCCCCGGGCAATGTTCGATCAACTCCCATACTACGCTAAACGAGCAACTTGGGCCCATCAAAATGGTTTTGAAACCTTTATGATCTATAGTGCCGCCGCTCTCATGGCCTACGTTACAGGAGTCTCCTCATCCCTGGCTGCTAACTGTGCGATCGCTTTTGTGATCCTCCGGCTTCTATTTTCCCTTTTTTATATCACTAATGTCCCGATCGCTCGTTCCCTGATGTTCGGTCTTGGTTCTCTGTGTACTTATACTCTCTTTGGGTTGAGTTTAATCAAGATTCAGTAGAATTCCCGAAACCCGATGCAGGAGAGTGGAAAAACGCTATAGTTCGGGAGCGGTAAAGAATTTGCCTAACCCGAACTAAGGTTAATTTTGTTACTGATAAACCGGTAATTTGGGATTATCCACTGATAACAAACCGGTTAAAAGTGAGGCGGGTTTTTGACTATAGGGCCAAGCAAAAGCATGGCGAAAAGCCGCATCTTGACAAGCCTGTAATTGTCGAAAGTCGATCACGTCTAGGGTGAGTAAATTCTCGTACTCGAAGGGCAGCCGGACATTGTGTAAACCAGCATTATCGGTACAGATAGCAATATCAACCCCCGCTTCAAAACAGCGATCGAAGACTATCTTTAATTGCGATAAACTTTCGAGGGTGCCAGTTTTTAAATAGGTGGTGGGACAGACTTCTAAACATTGATGACGACGGGCAACTTCCGGCAGCAATTCTGGGTATTGTAGGGGAATTTGAATACCGTGACCAATTCTTTGCAGATAGGGCAGTAATTGGGGATAACAACCGTTCTTTGTTTCGTAAAGATGGCCAGTGGTATTTAAACCATTTTCCCTGGCATAACTGTATAAACCAGCAAACTCCTCTAGTCGAGTTTGGTAGTAGGAATCACCCCCGGCAATATCGATCGCACAGACGTATTCTCTCATCTCTAGGGCCAGATCGACGATCGCTTTGTTGACTTCGTAGGGAAGTCGCGAGTGCATACAGAGAATTTGACTGGTAATAATCGGATATTCGCTCATTTTCGAGGCTTGACCAACGATCTCGACAATCGATCGCATTTGCTCGATGCGCTCTGTTTGGTTCAAATGTTCGTCGGTGCGATAGTAAGGAGTATAGCGCAATTCTAAATAGGCCAGATTCTCGAAGATATAAGCACCGCGAATCAGACGATAGATAAAATAGGGCAAAGTTTGGGCGGTTTGAACACTTTCGACGAGGGTGTGTAATTCCAAATATTCATCTAAACTATTGCGTTTGCGGGTGTAAAATTCCTCAAAAGCGGGGTATTCTGGGAATTTAGCCGCTAAATCCCGCTCATGTCTGTGAAAGTAGCGCCAGAGAATTCTCGGTACTACCGATCCCCCTAAATGCCGATGCAAATCCGCGTATAAAGCCACAACTCCGCTGCTCCTTAGTCTCTCAAATGTTCCTTAAATATAACGAAGTTTTACAATTGTTTGACAATTGCTCGCAAATAGTATCAGTGCCTAGTCGGTGAACAGTGTGGGAAATGGGGAAATGGGGCAGCTGTCTCATCACCCTATCACCCTATCACCCTATCTCCTGACGACCGACGACCGACTCCTGATAACTGATCACTGATCACTGCTTAATGATTTGATAGCATGGAGGAAAACCTATAGAGGGTGAAGCGGTATGAGTGACTATAAAGATTCTTCTTCCATGCGCTATTTCTTGGCAGGATTAAAACCCTTTGCCCAACCTTTATTTTGGCTGCCCCTAGGAATATTTTCCTTAGCTCTAATTGCTTTCTCGATATATCAACAGAATCCTGGATGGTTGGGTTCGGTATTCGATACCCCAGGAAAGTCCTTGGAGGAACGCGAAATCGAGAGCAACAAGATTACCGATACTCCTCTCCCCACTGCCGTACCACTGCCGGCCATTCCTGCCAATAATAATACCGCTCGCCCGAGGAAACCGACCTCGACGCAGTCTTTTGATCCTTTAAATACTAATCCCAATGACAGCCAGAAACCCTCTTTATTCGCCCCGTTAATGCCGCAGACTAAGCCAAATCAGCCACCGAAGGCTAGTAAAACCCTGCAACCGATTCAAGTGCAACCGATTAGTGGCAACACTAGCAATTATCCTTTACAGAGAGAAATCGAAAATCGCTCGCGGACTAATAACTTGAATAATTATTCTAATCTCAACCCCGGGGGCAACCCGAATCAAGTCAACCCCCAGGGAAATTATTCCCCTTATCAACAAAATACTCAGCCCCTACCCTCCTGGAATAATGCCAACCCTAACCCGGTCCCCGGCTCTAGCAACCAATCCAACTATTATCAACCCCCCGTATATCAGGCCCCCGTTTACGGCAGTCAACCGAACGTCACCGGTTATCCCAGTCAGGGAATGCCACCCAACAATAATGGCACCCCCTATCAAGTTCCCCCTCAAACTACTAACCGAGGTTTCTCGATCCAACAACCCATTGATGCCCGGTCTTCTGGTTACTAGAAGGACTTAGATAGGAGCTTGCAGGAAGTCTAATAAAATCGGATTAACTATTTCTGGAGCTTCATCCTGGGGACAGTGGCCTAAACCAGCTAAGGGGATAAACTGTTTTACTGTCGGGAATCTTGCTAATTCCCGGCCCAAGGACAAGGGTTCCCAGGGATCTTCGCTACCCCAAAGCAGAATAGCCGGACAGGGGAGAATCGGCAGTAGGTCTTCTGGGAGCGGACCGCCGGAATAAGCGGTAAAAGCGAGGAAAACCTCGATCGCTCCCTGATCTCTGGCGGGTTTTAGGATTATTTCTACTAATTCCTCCGTTACCGCTTCCGAGCGCCGATAAGCTTGCAGGAGAATTTTACGCACTGTCTGGGGTTTAGCGATCTGTTGGAAGAAAAAAGCCCCAATTGCTTTATTTTTGAGAATTATTTGGGCAATATCCGCGCCGAAACGACGATACCAGGGTAATTCCCCCCGTTTTCTTTCGTGCAGTAGTCTGAGGGAACAATTAATCGCCGCCACCCCAAGGACAAAATCGGGATAATCGACGGCAGCCTGCATAATGGCCACGCAACCGATGGAATTACCCGCCAAAAAAGCAGGACCTCCCACCACTTCCCGACAAAAATCGGCAATTTGCGCCCCCCAAGTCTCGAAAGTGTAATCGACCTCGTTTTTTGGTTCGGGTTTGTCGGAACCGCCAAAACCAATTAAATCTAGGGCAAAACAGCGACATTTTTCGCCTAAAACGGGGATATTTTTCCGCCAGTGTCCCCAAGATGCCCCAAATCCATGCACAAGCACGATCGCCGGTCCTGTTTCCCCCGCACTCTGATAGGTGATTTTGAATCCCCGCCAATGCCAAATTTTTGCTTGTGTCTCTAATCCTAGAATTTGTTGCATACTTTGTTATATCTATAAAGTATTCGTTGCTTTTCTTAATATATACTGTCAGGAAAGAAGCATTAAGCGAATAGAAGCATTTTTAGAAAACGGGTTTCTTCGAGAAACCCGTTTTCTTGCAATATTAATTTCTGTTACAGGGTTCTTGAAAAATTGGGGATTGTTGGGCTAAAACTGTTAGCAATAAACTTTTGCAGTTAATGTCATGATTTCTACTCTTTTGCCGATTCTTCCTGCTGTTTACGATGTTTTGTTCAGTTTTGCTCAATCTGATGGATTTTGGGCGAATTTGGCAATCGCTGTGGGTTAAGGGGGTGAAATCATAACAATCCGTTGCCAAAACCGACTTTTCAGAATACAATAGGGACGAGTAGTCATTCATCGCTCAGATTAGTTAAGATGATATTACATGACTAATAATATTGACCATGACCGCTTATTTAAGGAGTTAATCTCCACCTTTTTTGTCGAATTTATCGAGTTATTTTTTCCTCAATTGATGAATTATTTAGATAGGGACTCGATTACTTTTTTAGACAAAGAAGTATTTACTGATGTCACGGAAGGAGAAAGGTATGAAAGCGATTTAGTCGTACAAGTTAAGTTTCGAGGAAAAGAATCTTTTTTTCTGATTCATGTAGAGGCACAGGAAAGTTCCCGCAAGTGGTTTAATCGGCGAATGTTTACTTATTTTGCTCGCTTTCATGAGAAATTTGTCCTACCGATTTATCCCATTGTAATTTTTTCTTATTCAAAGCCAAAAAGAGAAGCGATTAGTCAATATGTGGTCGATTTTCCCGATTTTAAGGTATTAGAATTTAACTATCAAGTAGTGCAGTTAAATCGATTAAATTGGCGAGATTTTCTCAATCAACCGAATCCGGTTGCTTCAGCTTTGATGGCTAGGATGAACATTGCCGAGAAAGAGCGAGCCAAGGTAAAAGCGGAATGTCTGCGCTTGTTAATTACTTTAAGGTTAAATCCAGCGAAAATGCAATTAATTTCTGGATTTATTGATACATATCTCAATCTAAATCCGGTGGAAGAGATACAATTTCAAGAAGAGATTAGCACATTTAGTCAACCTGTACAGGAGGGAGTTATGCAAATTACCACCAGTTGGATGCGTCAAGGTATTGAACTAGGTATTGAACAAGGTATTGAACAAGGTATCGAACAAGGTATCGAACGGGGTATTGAACAAGGTATCGAACAAGGTATTGAACAAGGTATTGAACGGGGTATTGAACAAGGTATCGAACGGGAAAAGACATTGATTCTTCGTCAACTTAAACGCAAGTTAGGGGAGATTAATCCTTCATTGGAAACTAAAATAATGGAGTTAAGTATTGATGATGTCGAAGCATTAGGAGAAGCTTTATTCGATTTCTCTAAGGTTGAAGATTTAATCAATTGGTTAAATACTTTAACAGATTAGCTCTTCCGTTAGCGATCGCCTTCTGACAACAACCCACTAAAATTGTCATAATGAAACAAACAACCGCCAATTATGATGAACCCTGGAAAGAAGCATTAAGCGAGTATTTTGGAGCGTTTTTACATTTCTTCTTTCCCGAAGTTCACCAATTGATTGATTGGACACAAATTCCCGAATCCCTAGAAAAAGAACTCAAACGGATTACCGCTTCAGCAAAGACAAAAAAACGTTTTGCTGACAAACTCTATAAAGTTTGGTTACTCAGGGGTGAAGAAGTCTGGATTTTGATTCATATTGAAATTCAAAGTCAATACGAAGAAAATTTACCTCAGAGGATGTATATTTATAACTATCGGGCCTTTGATTTGTATCAGAAACCGGTTATCAGTCTCGCTATCTTAGGAGATGAACGAGTAAATTGGCGACCAGATTCCTATAATTATACTATCGCTGGTTGTGAAGTAAGTCTGAAATTCCCAACAGTCAAATTACTGGACTATGAGGAAAGCTGGTCAGAACTAGAAGCAAGTAGCAATCCCTTTGCTATAATAGTCATGGCACACCTGAAAACAAAAGCGACTACTGGGAAGCTGCCAGAACGGGAACAGTGGAAGTGGAGATTAATCAGGGGATTATATGAAAAGGAGTTCGAGAGGGAACAAATAATTAAATTATTTGAAATCATCGACACAATGATGACTTTATCCCCTAAATTGCAGTCAAGTTTAGAGAGTAAAATTAAACAATTTGAGGAGGAAAGAACCATGCCTTTAATGAGTAATATGGAGTTACGAGGAATCGAACAGGGTAAGAAAATAGGTAAGGAAATTGGGGAGTTACGAGGAATAGAACGCGGTAAGGAAATTGGTAAGGAAATTGGAGCGTTAGAAAATGCTCGTGATTTTGTGAAAAAAGTTTTGGAAAACCGACTAGGCGATATCCCTGAAGATATTGGACAATGTATCAATGATGCTTCAGTTATTTCGGTTTTAGAAGAGATGTTAAAAGCCGCACTTATAGTAAATTCTTTTGAGGAGTGTAGGAAGTCTTTTAGTATCATAATAAATAAGTAGTGTGGGTAATACCTACCTTACTTAGTAAACTGTTTGAAATCATCGACACAATGATGACTTTATCCCCTAAATTGCAGTCAAGTTTAGAGAGTAAAATTAAACAATTTGAGGAGGAAAGAACCATGCCTTTAATGAGTAATATGGAGTTACGAGGAATCGAACAGGGTAAGAAAATAGGTAAGGAAATTGGGGAGTTACGAGGAATAGAACGCGGTAAGGAAATTGGTAAGGAAATTGGAGCGTTAGAAAATGCTCGTGATTTTGTGAAAAAAGTTTTGGAAAACCGACTAGGCGATATCCCTGAAGATATTGGACAATGTATCAATGATGCTTCAGTTATTTCGGTTTTAGAAGAGATGTTAAAAGCCGCACTTATAGTAAATTCTTTTGAGGAGTGTAGGAAGTCTTTTAGTATCATAATAAATAAGTAGTGTGGGTAATACCTACCTTACTTAGTAAACTGTTTGAAATCATCGACACAATGATGACTTTATCCCCTAAATTGCAGTCAAGTTTAGAGAGTAAAATTAAACAATTTGAGGAGGAAAGAACCATGCCTTTAATGAGTAATATGGAGTTACGAGGAATCGAACGCGGTAAAGAAATTGGTAAGGAAATTGGTAAGGAAATTGGTAAGGAAATTGGAGCGTTAGAAAAAAGCCGCGATGACATAAAAACAGTTTTAACTGTGCGGTTTGGACAAATTTCTTCAGAAATTGAAGAGATAATCGGCAAAATGACTAACCCTACTATCTTAGAAGAGCTACTAAAATTAGCAGCTACCGCTCATTCTCTCGCAGAATTTAAGCAGTCTTTGGCAAAAATCAATATCTAGAAAACGGGTTTCTTTGAGAAACTATTTAGAAAACCCGTTTCTTTGAGAATCCCGTTTTCTTTGGTATTTAGAAACCGGGTTTCTTTGAGAACCTATTTAGAAACCAGGTTTCTTTGAGAAACCCGGTTTCTTGTTCCTTAATCAAACAGCATTAAGTCTAACTGCTAGTTACTTTAGCTATGTTTCTAGTCCGACTCTTCCCAGTATCACACTTGCGGTTTCTCCCGCAAGTGTTACTGAAGATGGGACAACAAATCTGGTTTATACCTTCACCCGTAGCGGTTCCACAACTAATTCCTTAACCGTCAATTACACCCTCGGAGGGACAGCTACTCTCAATACCGACTACACTCGTACAGGGACCACCAATATAGTCACCTTTGCTGCTGGTTCATCCACTGCTACCGTAACTGTTAATCCCACTGCTGACACAATAGTAGAGAGTAACGAAACTGTTATTTTAACCCTCGCGACCGGGACAGGTTATACAATAGGTACAACCACCGCAGTTACAGGGACAATTACCAATGACGATGTCACCCTTCCCAGTATTACTCTTGCAGTTTCTCCCAGTAGTGTGACAGAAGATGGGACAACAAATCTGGTTTATACCTTCACTCGTAGCGGTTCCACAACTAATTCCTTAACCGTCAATTACACCCTCGGAGGGACAGCTACTTTAAATACCGACTACACTCGTACAGGGACTACCAATACTGTCACCTTTGCTGCTGGTTCATCCACTGCTACCGTAACTGTTAATCCCACTGCTGACACAATAGTAGAAAGTAACGAAACTGTTATTTTAACCCTCGCGACCGGGACAGGTTATACAATAGGTACAACCACCGCAGTTACAGGGACAATTACCAATGATGATGTCACCCTTCCCAGGATTACTCTTGCGGTTTCTCCCAGTAGTGTCACCGAAGACGGGACAACTAATCTGGTTTACACCTTCACTCGTAGCGGTTCCACAACTAATTCCTTAACCGTCAATTATACCCTCGGAGGGACAGCTACTCTCAATACCGATTACACTCGTACAGGGACTACCAATACTGTCACCTTTGCTGCTGGTTCATCCACTGCTACCGTAACTGTTAATCCCACTGCTGACACAATAGTAGAGAGTAACGAAACTGTTATTTTAACCCTCGCTTCCGGGACAGGTTATACAGTAGGTACAGCCACCCCAGTTACAGGAACCATTAATAATGATGACTTTTTCCAACTTTCCATCAATAATATTACCCTGGTCGAAGGCTTAGATAATAATGCCATCCTCACTGTGACTGTCAACAATCCAAATCCACAACCAATTAGCGTCAACTATACTACTGCACCCATTAACGCTACCGCTAATGTAGATTACACTAGCAAAACTGGAACTATCACCATTGCACCTAATACTTCCACTGCTACTATTAGCATTCCCATCCTCAATGATAACCTCAATGAAGCCGATGAAGCTTTTACAGTAACCCTCTCCAATCCCGTTAATGCTACCATCAATCCCGAAGGAGGAATAGGAGAAGTTATCATTACTGATACTTGGCAAAGCAGTCTCACTCGCACCTTACCCAACAATGTCGAAAACCTCAGACTAATTGGCAGTAATAATGTTAATGGTACAGGTAACGCCGGTAATAATAATATCACTGGAAATAGTGGCAATAATCAAATCAATGGAGGTGCGGGAATTGATACTTTAACCGGCGGTTTAGGTGCAGATACTTTCATATTTCAATTTGGCCAATCTACCAGATCAACAAGCGATAGTATCACAGATTTTGCCATCAATAGTGATAAAATTGACTTATTAACTCAAGCTGGAAACGCCACGAGTGCGCCTAGTAGTTTCAGTCGAGCTGCTAATAGCACTGTCACCACTTTAGACAATTTAATCAATCAGGTATTTACTGATGCTAATGGAGCCACTACAGGTAATCAAGGATTAGCGGTTAATAGTGCCGCCTTAGTACAAGTAACAACTGGTGCAATAGCCGGAACTTATCTCGTTATTAATGATAGCGCGGCTGGCTTCCAATCCAGCAATGATTTATTAATAAATATCACCGGATTTACTGGCACTTTACCAGCTTTAGGAAGCATTCCAGTGAGTAATTTCTTTATCTAAGTGTCTAAGCTCTCCTTCTAAGTCACCTAGAAAACGGGTTTCTTCGAGAAACCCGTTTTCTGGACTTTACTGGTGACTAGAAAATCTACAGTTTCACCGATAGGTTATTGCCCGAATGCTTCGCCCCTAGAGGACGCGGGCCGATGAAGACGCAAGGTTTTGAACGACGCAAGACTTTTAAGTATCTTCCCAAATCTTCATCAATAATCGGGGCTAAGTAAATAAAATTTCACAACTCGATCGCTACAACTATCCCGCCAAGAACTACAATAACCCTAGGCATCTGTGTGAAAAAAAGGCCCATCTATGCAACTTTCGCCCCAAGAAAAAGATAAATTACTCATTTTCACGGCGGCACTGCTCGCCGAAAGACGCAAAAACCGTGGTATCAAGTTAAATTATCCCGAAGCGATCGCCTATATTAGCGCCGCCATTCTTGAAGGTGCTAGGGAAGGTCGTAGCGTCGCTGAATTGATGAGTTACGGCACCACTTTATTAACCCGCGAGGAGGTAATGGAAGGCATCCCGGAAATGATTACGGAAGTGCAGATCGAAGCGACTTTTCCCGATGGTACTAAATTAGTTACCGTTCACAATCCCATTCACTAACAGGAGATTTTTAGCAGTTATGATTCCGGGAGAAATTATCACACCATCCGGAGCGATCGAGATTAATGTCGGTCGCGACACCCTGCGTATTTCTGTGGCTAATACAGGCGATCGACCGATCCAAGTGGGTTCCCACTATCATTTTTATGAAGTTAACCAGGCCCTGGAGTTTCAGCGCGAATTAACCAAAGGAACCCATCTGAATATTCCCGCAGGTACATCCGTTAGATTTGAACCGGGAGACACGAAAGAAGTGGAATTAGTTGCCATTGCGGGAACTGAAGAAATTTATGGCTTTAATGGTTTAATTAATGGTTCTCTAAAAGGTAAGAAAAAGAAAAAGTAAGGCCTTGACGGAAAAATTATCACAGTTCGATCGCTCAATTGTGGTAACATCAAGGCAACGATAACTAATTCTTTCCAAGACTATGACGACGGTAAAAATTGGCATCATTGGCGGCAGTGGTTTGTATAAAATGGATGCTCTCAAGGATGTGCGGGAAGTATCCCTCGATACTCCTTTTGGTTCTCCTTCCGATGCTTTAATTCTCGGTACTTTAGACGGAACAGAAGTGGCCTTTTTAGCGCGTCATGGCAGAGGTCACCATTTTTTACCGACGGAATTACCCTTTCGAGCTAATATTCACGCTCTCAAACAATTAGGGGTTGAATATATTATTTCCGCTTCGGCCGTTGGTTCCCTAAAAGCCGAAGTTAAACCCCTAGATTTAGTCATTCCCGATCAATTTATTGACAGAACTAAAGAGAGAATAGCGACTTTTTTTGGGGAAGGAATTGTTGCCCACGTGGCCTTTGGTGATCCCATTTGTCCCCAATTAGCCAACATTTTAGGGGATGCCGTCGCTAGTTTAAACCTACCGGAAGTTACCCTGCATCGCGGCGGTACATATCTCTGTATGGAGGGTCCGGCTTTTTCTACTAAAGCGGAATCAAATCTCTATAGAAGTTGGGGCGCAACCGTGATCGGTATGACCAATTTAACCGAGGCAAAATTAGCCCGAGAAGCGGAAATTGCCTACGCTACCTTAGCCCTAGTTACCGATTACGATTGTTGGCATCCCGATCACGATCATGTCACGGTAGAAATGGTGATCGAAAATCTTCACCATAACGCTATTAATGCCCAAAAAGTGATCCAAGAAACGGTGCGCCGTCTGGCAGCTAATCCTCCCGTTTCTGCCGCTCATTCTGCCCTTAAATACGCTATTCTTACCCGTCTAGATTCTGTTCCCGTCGCCACTAAGGAAAAATTAGCTCTCTTTTTGAAAAAATATGTTGAATAAGTAGAGAAATAGCCGAGAAAAGTCGCCGCTGAATCTAGAAATGGGTCATTTTTCTCGCTGTGATCCAGACGATCAATTTGACCCTTAACGAAGGCAGGAGTCAGGAGGCGGTCGGCAGGAGATAGGAGATTATTTTATTTATTCTCCCCACACCCCACACCCTACACCCCACACCCTGTCCCCACGAAAAACTTTGTGCCGCAAACCCTAACTAGCTAGATATTCTCTGATGTTAGCCCTGCGTTTTCTTAGTTTAGCGATCGCTTCTCGTTCGATCTGACGGACGCGTTCACGACTGATATTGAGTCGAACGCCAATTTTTGCTAGGGTGAGGGGCTGCCCATTATCTAAACCAAAACGCAGACAAATCACTTCTTTTTGTTGGGGGGTGAGGTCTGCCATCAGTTTTTCTAAGTCCACCTGGAGGGAAGAATAGGCAGTATAATCTTCTGGGGAAAGTCCCGTATCTTCCAAGAGTTCCCCTAATTCCGTGTCTTGATTGTCCCCCACCTTTAAGTCAAGGGAAAGGGGTTGACGGGACCTTTCCAAGTAGTCTCGCACTTGTTTAGGAGTTAGGTCTAATTCCTCGGCTAATTCGGCAATGGTGGCGGCGCGACCTTTATCTTGAGCTAGTTGACGCTGGGCCTTTTTGATTTTATTCAGTTTTTCGGTGATGTGGATGGGCAGACGGATGGTACGACTTTTTTCTGCGATCGCCCGGGTGATGGCTTGGCGAATCCACCAATAGGCATAGGTGGAAAAGCGATAGCCTTTGGTGGGGTCGAATTTTTCCACACCTCTTTGCATCCCAATGGTTCCCTCTTGGATGAGATCTAATAGATCTAGATTGCGTTTTAGGTATTTTTTAGCGACGGAAACCACTAGACGCAGGTTCGCTTCTACCATCTTACGTTTGGCGAAATCCCCCGCCCCTAATTCTCGACGTAGTTGTTCTTCACTAATTTCCGCCGCTTCTGACCACTGGCGATCGCTGGGGTCGCTGCCGAGTCTAGCTTTAAGGGATTCCTTGATTTTTTCCAGAAAAATTAATCTTTGTACCTGTTTCGCGTAGAGAATTTCTTCTTCATGGCTGAGAAGGGGAACTCGGCCAATTTCTCTGAGATAGGCGCGAACTGGATCGGTGGGGTTTTTCGAGGTTTTCATGAGTGCGCGTCGATGGAGGATTGATATTCAGGGATTGATGGCTTTTTTCAGATCGCTTCCCCAGGGGCAATTAAGGAGATGCTATCAGAGTTTTTTCTCGTTTTGTAAAGAGATAAGTGAGTGGTTACTCAAGGATAGAGAGAAATCTAATTGACGATTTAATTGCCTCTATAGTCCTTTTTTTGGCTAGATATAGATTTTATGGGCATAAATGGCAAGTAGTGAGAAGCTTGGTTATTTAACTAATATTACAACAATTATTAAATATTGTAAAGTTTATGAGAAAAAAAAATCACCCCTCTCAGGAAAGCACCAATTAAGAGGAGGTTTGAGTATCTCTACTCATAGATTACCCAAAGGTTTCCGATCAGGATGCAATCTAGATCACAAAATGAGCAATTTTCTCATTTAGCGATCGCCCTGCGATCAGCAACGGAAGTGGGAGGTGGGGAGAAGGGAGAGGGGAGAAGAAATAGGGTTTGCGGCAAAAAGTTTGTTGGTGGGGTTAGTAGGCAGGAGTCAGTCCTGATGAAAAAATTTTCACCCCCACAGATGAAAGAGGTTTCCTTCCCTACACGCGTTCGGCTGATCTCACGGCCGAAGCCCACAGCCCACACCCTGTCTCTTATCC
>NZ_JADEXY010000105.1 GCF_015206885.1 Microcystis aeruginosa LEGE 91341
CAGGATATACTCCACAAAAGCGTTTAAACTCTTCTGGATTCAAATTTTTTACTTTTTCGTAAGTCATTGTTTTTCTGAGTGTTTTACTTTATTTTACATAATCAGTTCCTATTTTTGCAGGAGGTCTGGTAATCAACCGCTTTAAAAACCCCTGTAGTCTAATCACTACGCTATCTGCACCGTTCGGCTGAGCTCACGGCCGAAGCCTTGACAATTAAAGATATGGGGTTCTACTCAAGAGTTCTAGTTTCTCCCCTGTAAGTAGGTAAAATCTTTGCAGGAACTAGACAAAGCAGTATTTGAAGCTAACGTTTCAATTCAAGCAAACTTTGTAGAAATACAACTATCGTGGGGCATACAAAAAGTAACGCGCAAGCGTGAGAACCACCTCTGGGTTGGATAACGCAAGGTATCTAGTTTAAGTGGACTCAATGAACCAAGAATCCCGAAGCGCTTAGTGCGACGGGAGTGTCAAACCTAGTTTATTCATGTTTTCAACCCCCAAAAATTAATTATGCCAGGGGCAATGGCTAAAAATGCCAGAAAATATATCTTTAAAAGGATGCTTTTAGCCTAAAAAAAGGGCATTCTAGAGTTAAGTCCTCTTGATCACCCAGGGATGACGGCGGTTCTTAAAAAACTCTCTCCATCAGACTCACTATAATTAAAACGGTAGCCTAGCTATGTCGGCAGAATCTAGACATCGGCGCCTACTTGCCAATCGATACCAACTGGTCGAGTTGATCGGTAGCGGTGCCATGGGACAAGTATATCGAGCGGAAGATAAACTCTTAGGTGGCGTAACCGTCGCCGTGAAATTTCTCTCGCAAACTCTCCTCAACAAAAGAATGCGCGAGCGTTTCGAGCGAGAGGCAACTATTTCGGCACTTTTAGGCGAAAAAAGTATTCATATTGTTAAAGTTCGTGATTATGGTGTAGATGAAAAGGATGTCCCCTTCTACGTCATGGAGTTTTTGCAGGGGGAAAGCATAGGAGAAATCATCAAATATCACCCGCTGCCTCTCTCGCGCTTCTTTCATCTCACCCGTCAGATTTGTTTCGGCATCGAATGCGCCCATAAGGGTATTATCTTCCAAGGCGAGATGTGTCCGATTATTCACCGGGACATCAAACCTAGCAATATTATCGTGATTCAGGACTCAGGATTAGGGGAATTGGTGAAAATTCTCGATTTTGGCATCGCTAAACTCATCCAGTCGGGAGAATCCCAAACCCAATCGTTTATGGGAACCCTAGCCTATTGTTCCCCAGAACAGATGGAAGGTAAAGAACTCGATCATCGTTCCGATATCTACAGTTTTGGGATCGTGATGTACGAGATGCTCACGGGAAAAACGCCCTTTTTTCCCGATAATTCCTCCTTTGGCGGTTGGTATGAGGTTCACCACTACGCTGAACCCCGTCCCTTTAATCCTAGCTTGCAATTACCGCCAGAATTAGAACAGTTAATCCTGCGCTGTTTAGCCAAAGCACCCAGCGATCGACCGCAAAGTATTACAGATATACTACAACTTCTCGAA
This sequence comes from Microcystis aeruginosa LEGE 91341, assembly GCF_015206885.1. Classification (GTDB taxonomy): domain Bacteria; phylum Cyanobacteriota; class Cyanobacteriia; order Cyanobacteriales; family Microcystaceae; genus Microcystis; species Microcystis aeruginosa_H. The sequence continues at coordinate 1,542 of NZ_JADEXY010000105.1, forward strand.
CGACTCGAACCCCTAGTCAAAAATAATCAACCTAATAAATTGCATCGTATCGGTGAAATAGTCAAAAAAATCGACGATTACACCGCCAAAACTAAAACCCTTGAAGATTTAGATCGAACCGGTCTTGCTGTCGCTAATACTAAGGATATCTGTCTCAAGTCCATTTGGCCCGAGGATAAACCGCGCCAAAAAATCGTCTTCCCACGCTGTATCAAGGCTGCTGACGGCGTTTTTGCCAGTTTATGGGTAATGTTGGATCGAGAAGATATCCCCGTCCGGGTTGCTAGTGTCCGTTATAATCAATTCCTCTTCTTACCCACACCCCACCCGATGATTCTCTGGATTACTGTCCTCTATCATCGTCAACAGGGTCCCCGTTGGTTGCCCTGTTATTTGGACTTAAAAACCCCCCAGGGTCAAAAAATGACCAAAACCCTTGGCGAAACTGGTCAATACTGGATTTTATTTTTCTCCCTCGAAGGCGGCCCGATCTGTGAAAATGTGATCACCGCTAATATTCCCGCCAATCAATGCCAAATTTTGCAGCAATGGGTGAGAGATAGTCAATTATCCCCAGTGGGCAGCCCGCAAATTAGCAAGCGGACATTAAAACGGAAACTTGATGAACTTAAACCCAAAATTTTGGCCAAATTAGCCTCAGAATTAGCCGAAGGCACACCAATTTAACTTTCTAAAAAATCAAATCAGGGGGGGTTAGTTAATACCCCCCCTTTTATCTATACTATTCACCCAGATTACAGGGGTCGATAGACGCGATAATCAATATTGGGGAAAATATTATCGATTTCCTCGACTTTTTCCAGCCAACCAGAGTCAATCTTCTCGGATTTCACATCTTCATAGATTTTATTTAACCGCAGCAGGTGGGAACGAGTGCGCCGGACAGCATAGGGAACCATTGTACCGGTTCGCATAATAAAAGCCCAGTCAGAAGATTGTGCTAATAATAACTCCCGGGCCGCCTGATTTAAAGCCCGTTCCTGCAATTCATCCTCCGCTTCATGATGACTTAATTCAATCATCCGTTCTGTGCCTTTGTGTAGGTGAGGATAGATCCAAGCGTTAGTTTCATTTAGCCAGTATTCGTGAAAACCCTTATAACCCCAACTGGATTGGGAAGGACGACAGACCTGCTGATGGGGGTTAGCCCGGAGATAATCGGCTAAATGGGTCATTTGGTAGATATTTTGGTCATACCAAGACTTACGGAACAGAAAATCAATAAACCAGGGTCCTTCATACCACCAGTGACCGAATAACTCGGCATCGTAGGGAGAAACAACCAGGGGAGGACGGCCCATAATTCCGGCTAAACTCTCCACCTGCCGCTCGCGATTATACATAAAATTGCCCGCGTGTTCGGCGGCCTTTTCTTTGGCCCAGTAGGGGTCATAAAGCCCTTTTTCCGATAAACCACCGTCCCGGCTAGTAATTTTGTGGTATTTAATGCCTATATTCTTGCGTTGACCGTTGGGCATGATATAGGGCTTAATATACTCGTATTCCGCTTCCCAGCCCAAATCTTTATAGAATTCCCGATAGACTATATCCCCCGGATAACCGACTTGGGAAGACCAAACCTGTTGGGAAGATTCATGGTCACGACCGAAAGCAGCCACCCCGGTTTCTGTGAAAATCGGCGCATAACTGCCGTAACGGGGGCGCGGACGACCGTAGAGAATACCGTGGCCATCGACGAGGAAATAACGAATGCCCGCATCGGCTAACATTCTTTCTACCCCTTCGTAGTAGGCACATTCCGGCAACCAAATGCCCTTGGGACGACGACCGAAATTTTCTTCGTAGTGTTGACAGGCCACCTCAATTTGCGCCCACACCGCTTGCGGGTACATTTTCATCAGGGGCATATAACCATGGGTCGCACCACAGGTGATAATTTCTAGGTTATTACTGTCGAGGAATTGTTTAAAGGCTTTGACCAGATCTCCATCGTATTTTTCCCAAGTTTGTCGGATACTTTGGAAGGATTCAGCGTAATATTCGGCTAAGTAGCGAATATGGCCATTATGTTGATTATGGTCGATTTCTTTAGCAATTAATTCTTCTAACTTACCTAAGTGTTCTTCATAGCGCTCTTGCAGTAACGGATCCCGCAGCATCGACACCAACGGCGGAGTCATGCTCATGGTCATTTTAAAATCGATACCGTCCCGCTTGAGACCTTCAAAAACTTGCAGGAGAGGGATGTAGGTTTCTGTGATTGCTTCGTATAACCATTCTTCTTCGAGGACGTAATCGCTTTCGGGATGGCGGACGAAAGGGAGATGCGCGTGGAGAACTAGGGCAACATAGCCAAAAGCCATAGGATTTCTTCTTAGAATTAAGGAATAAAACTTTAAGATTAGGTTGAGTAGATTTTATACTATCTTAAGCTTCTACAATAAAGAATATGATAAAAGTCGATCGATGATCGATCGATCTCGTCAATCCCTAGGTTTACTAATTTTCCGATGCTCCCATCTAATGAGCCACTGACTGCTTTAGGAAGAGAGACGACAACGCCTCTCTCGATTCAACTTTTGCTATTTGTTGATGACCGTCCCAGTTCTCAAGAAATTATCCGTCAAATTCAGTCCTATCTCCAGTCTTTAAAGTCTGATTACCCAATTGACCTACAGATCATCGAAATTCGCCAGCAACCTCATTTAGTCGAACATTTTCGCCTTGTAGCTACCCCAGCCTTGGTCAAGATTGCCCCCGGTCCCCGTCATACCCTCGCGGGCAGTAATCTGGTGGAACAGTTTAAAAAATGGTTGGTACGCTGGCAAAAAGCGATTAAAGAGGAGGTCAAAAATCATCACGCTGAGGATGAACAACGTCAAGAGGTGGAACATTCGGGCGAACTCATCCGCATCGCCGATGAGGTTTTTCGTCTTAAACAGGAAAAGGAAGAATTATTAGAACAATTAAAATTTAAAGACCAAATTTTGGCTATGTTAGCCCACGATTTACGCAGTCCTCTTACCGCTGCTTCCATCGCTGTGGAAACCCTCGAATTAGCCTATCATCAACCGGATACGGAGCGCAGTCTGCAATTACGAGAACAACTGCACCAACAGGCCCGCAAACAGTTCCGGATTATGAACCGTTTGATCACGGATATTCTGCAAGCTTCTAAGAGCATGGCGGCGCAATTCACTCTCCACCAGAGTAAATTTTATCTGCAAGCTCTTTGTCAGGAAATTTTGTCTCAATTTACCGATACTTTTCAGGAAAAGACTTTAATTCTCCAAAGCGATATCCCCCAAGATCTGCCCCCCGTCTATGCTGATGAGGAGTTAATCCGACAGGTGATTATTAATCTCTTGGAGAATGGCATCAAATATACCCCCGCTGGCGGCGCAATTACCCTTTCTGTCCTCCATCGTACTACTCAAAAAGTACAAGTGAGCATCAGTGATACCGGTCCCGGCATTCCCGAAGAAAAACAAGAGCATATTTTTGAAGGTCATGTGCGTCTCAAACGGGATGAGGGTAAAGAAGGTTATGGCATCGGTTTATCGGTCTGTCGCAAGATTATTCGCGCCCACTACGGTCAAATTTGGGTGGATAGTGTCCCCGACCACGGCAGTAGTTTTCACTTCACTCTGCCAGTTTATCGCTAAAATGCTCCGCTAACCAATTATCAATGTCCCCTAAAACTAAGTCGGGGATTTCCCAGGGGAACAGATGGGCCGTATCTGGGTAACATTTCCACTGAGACAGTTTTAGTTTTTCGGCGGTTTCTTGGCTCGAGGCACTGGTAATATGGCGATCATTTGCCCCCGCCAGAACTAAGCAGGGAATTGTGATTTTGTCAAGAGATTTTAAACAATTGTAACCTTTTTTTAAAGCCCGATTTAAAGCGCGATCGGCAGCTGGAGAAGTGCCTAAGTAGGCGGGAACAGCATCTTGAGCGAGATATTTATAAGATATCGCTTGATGTTGTGAAAAAAGGTACTGAAACAGGGAACGACGGGCAAAAGTATCAATATTCCAACGCCATCCCGGTTTGATCTGATTGAGAATTGCCGCTATCCCCGTCAAAACTAAGTCTGTGGTGCGGACAGGAGGATGACTACCCCAAGGACGCGCAGCCGAGGCCACGAGAATCAAACCGGGAAAGCGATCGGGATGCCGCAATACTAATTCCAGGGCGATTATACCCCCCAAAGACCAACCGAGAATTAAACATTGCTGGATTTTTTGGCGATCGAGCAGTCCGATTAAATCCTCTAGATGTTCTTCTAGCTGAAAATCCGGGCGATAACGACTTTTCCCGTAGCCGCGCAAATCCGGGGCCAGGGTTTGCCAATGTTGGCAAAAATGATCAGTAAATACAGACATACTACCCGCCGAACCGGGATGACCATGCAGACAGAGGATCGGATAGCCATTACCTTTGATGTTAACGTTGAGGGCGATCGACATGGAGCAGTTATCAGGAGTCAGGAGTCAGGAGTCAGGAGTCAGTAGTCAGGAGATTATTTTTATTTATTCTCGCCACTCCCTTCTACCCACTTGCCAATTCATAATTCATAATTTCTTTTTCCCACTTCTCACCTCATTATATTGACTAGGATATATGAGCGATCGAGTCTCTGATATGTCAAACTAGAGAATAGGAGAGAGTTGGTCTAGAGGTTGCGGGATCATTTGATCAATGATTCCGAGGAAAGTCCGAACTCCCGAAAGACCACACTTGCTGGATAACGTCCAGTGCGCGCGAGCGTGAGGATAGTGCCACAGAAAAATACCGCCCCCTTTTTCAGTGATCAGTAAACAGTAACGAAAGTAAATTTACTGATAATTAATAACTTTCCACTGATAACTGATAACTGATAACTGATTGGGGGTAAGGGTGCAAAGGTGCGGTAAGAGCGCACCAGCAGTATCGAGAGGTACTGGCTCGGTAAACCCCGGTGGGGAGCAAGGTGGAGGGACAAAGGTTGGTCTTTTTCCTGTCCCGTTTTTAGGAACCGCTTGAGGTAATTGGTAACAATTATCCCAGATAGATAACCTCTATTCCAACAAAGGTAAAAGCAATTTTACTGCTGTTGGGAAATACAGAATTCGGCTTATGTCTGACTCTCTCCTTTATCAGTATTCAGTATTCAGTAATCAGTGATCAGCTACTGAAGGCAAAAGGCAAAGGCTCCAAAAAAGAATCTGGCAAATCTCCTACCTAAAAAGAAGGTTAGAAACTAATTACATCAAAGCTTTTAGCTTAACAAATTAGATTTGAGATTCGGCCTTTGTTACCAGTTCACTGTTTACTTTTTACTTTTTACTGATCATTGAAAAAAATCTCCCCACTTCATAATTCATAATTTATAATTCATAATTTATAATTCCCGCTCCCATGTCCTTAAGTGATCCGCGTCGCCAAAAACAATTAAAAACCCTAGTGGAAAAGCTAGGTTTATCGGCTGATGTCCCCGTCAGGTGGGATTTATTAGATTTGGCCCTAACTCATCCCAGTGTTTCCCGTGATAAGAATTATGAACAATTGGAATTTGTAGGCGATTCTGTGGTAAGACTCGTGGCGGCGGAGGTATTGTTAGAAACCTATCCAGAGGCGCTCGTGGGAGAATTTGCCGCGCTGCGATCGATGATGGTTAGCGATCGCACTCTGGCGGAATTTGCGGATCGCTACGGTTTCGAGCGTTATTTGTTGGTATCAAGTAGTACGAGTATTGATCGGGCGGGGCGAATTTCTCGACTAGCAGACGCTTTTGAGGCAGTTTTAGGAGCCTTATATCTTAGTACACAGACAATGATTTTAGTGCGTTCTTGGTTAGATGAACCACTGCGGGAAAAAGCGGCCGAAATTCGTCGAGATCCGGCCCGACAGAATTATAAGGATGCCTTGCAGGAGTGGACACAAGCAAAATACAAAAAACTGCCGCAATATTTAGTAAAAGAAATCAATGGTTTAGATCAAGAGCGTTTTTGTGCGGAAGTGTGGTTAAATGAGCAGAAATTAGGAGTGGGAACAGGCAGAAGCAAAAAAGCGGCGGAACAGGCAGCGGCGAAATCGGCTTTTCTAGAAGTGGTTAAAGGCTAAATGGGGGCATTTTTGCCTAACGGACGAATTGCCAGAGGCGAATTTTAAAATCATAATTACCACTAGCCAAATACTGCCCATCGGGACTAAAAGCGAGGGATTCCACCCAGTCGGAATTATTATCAAACCAGGCCAACTGTTTACCCGTGGTCACATCCCATAAACGCACACCGTCATTACTAGCACTAGCGAGAATTTGTCCGTTAGGATGGAGTGCCAAGGAACGGATTCGGGCTGTGTGACCGATGAGGGTAAATAATAACTGATTATTGCTCGTATCCCAGATTTTAATCGTGCGGTCTAAACTACCCGTAATTAAATTTTTACCGTCGGGAGTGTATAAAAGCTGGCTAACCGCTTGGGGATGGGCAGCAAATTTCGATAAAAATTTGCCCTCGCGGATGTCCCAAAAATGTACCTCACCGTCTTCATGACCACTAGCAAGGGTGACACCATCGGATTTCATCCCTAGGGAATAAACAAAATTACCCACCCAATTTAAACGATAGAGGGGACGGCGGGGGGGTTGCACTGTCCAGAGGCGAATTCCTTCCAAACCACCACTAATTAACGTTTTACCATCGGGAGTAACGGTGAGGGCGAGGACAGTATTGCCGTGTTCGAGGGCAACTCCTAAATACTTGCCTTCCACCAGATTCCAAAAATTAATGGAACCATCTAAACCGCTACTAACTAATAATCTTTCGTTGGGACTAATGGCTAAAGCTTTGACGCTGGTTCTTTGGGCGCGAGTTTGGGAAACTTTTTGCCCTGTTTTTACTGACCAAATTCTCAGGAGAGGATCCGTATCACTACCACCAGCGAGAACAAATTGGTTATCGGGGCTGAAAATCACAGCATTAGGGGTGGATTGTTGCCCTTCTAAGGTTTTAGCGAGGGTAAGTCTGCCTAAACCTTCTACTAGGATAGTTTCTGGGGTTTTTTCGCCACTTTCAGCTGCGGGTTTAGGGGGGGCAATAGGACTTTGGGCCTGACTAAGTTGATGTTGCCCGATTGTCAGCGTGGTTAGGACAGTGACCACAATTGCTCCGACAAGTTTCTCCCCACCCGTAAATCGGAATTTCATAAATTTAGTTGAATATTAACAAATGAACGGTGCTATAGATTCTAGCCTTTGAGGGGATTGATTGCCAAGCAAGGTGAAATTTTTGAGCTAAGAAGGTCGATTTTTTTCGTTTTTCAGGTTTGGTAAAGCTACTTGACCCGATTGGGGCGGTAAATAGTATCTTGCCGCTTCTTCTTTGTTGATTATCCTGCTTTTTTGGCTCTGTTGCCACCTGGCGAATATAGCAATCGCCATAATCGTTGCCCCTAAAGATAGCAGTGTCCATCTTTGTCCTAGAACCCCGATGATGACATCTACTGCCGCTGCGGTAAAGATAAAGCTAGTTATTGGTTCTTGACGGTAAGCTTTCTTGAGAAAACGCGGCCAGAGGAGATTACTCATTTTATCTATTATTTCTACGGTTTCGATAATTCCAGCTTATCCTAAATAGTTGGACAAAGGTAAAGTTAAGTAGCTGGTTATAATTAAATTAAAAATGGATTTTAGGTTTGATCCCCCCTGCCCCCCTTGATAAGCTTTCCTTTAGTCACATCTTTCTTAACATTTCAAACCTTTGTAGCATAAAGCTTTCAAGACTCGGTTAACAATTTGTAATATTCCTTGTTGACACCCTTACTGACAAAGAAAAAACTGAAATCAAGTCAGGATAAGGGTTGGAGTGCTTACTGAAAAAATTGTTAAGAAAGATCCCTATAAGGGATAGCTTGATAAGGGGGGTGCCGATAGGCGGGGGGATCTGAAAGTTTTTAATACCTATCTACTTAACTGTGGAGTCAGGAGTCGGTCGTCAGTAAGAATTGCGGCAATTGAACTCCCAATACTCATCACTGGAGAATCCGATCCTTTAACAAATACAAAGAGAAGATACCCCCTCAAAACCCGTTGATAGGATTATGGTAGTGACCGAAATCAACTTTTAAGAATCTATAATGGGCTTTATTGTCCATTATCATCCAAATAACGGCTAAACAGCCTGTTGTATGCACTTTTTCTCGGTATTATCATGGCCTATCCTCTCTACGTCGCTTTTATTTGGCATCAACACCAACCCCTCTACAAATCCTGTCAAACTAGCACCGATGCTTCGGGACAATATCGCTTACCCTGGGTGCGACTGCATGGAGTGAAAGATTATCTCGATTTAATCTTAATTCTAGAACGTTTTCCCAAATTACACCAAACCGTTAATCTTGTCCCCTCTTTAATCCTGCAATTAGAGGATTACGTCAACGGACTAGCTATAGACCCCTATCTTGCTCTCACCGTCACCCCGGAAGCGCAATTAACCCTAGCACAAAAACACTTTATCCTCGAACACTTTTTCGATGCTAACCATCGTACCCTGATCGATCCGCACCCCCGTTACGCCCAATTATACGCACAGCGTCAAGAAAACGGTCATAGTTGGTGTATTAGTCATTGGAATCTGCAAGATTATAGCGATCTCTTGGCTTGGCATAACCTCGCTTGGATCGATCCTATCTTTCACAGTGACCCGGAAATCGCTACTTGGTTAGAACAGGGAAAAAACTTCACTTTAAGCGATCGCCAGCGAATTATCTCCAAACAGCGTCAAATTCTGCGTCGTATCTTGCCGCAACATCGGTTAATGCAGGAAACTGGACAACTAGAAATCATTACCAGTCCCTACACCCATCCAATTTTACCCCTGCTGGCCAACTCGGAAGCCGGCCGGGTAGCGGTGCCGAATATGACCCTTCCTCGTCAATATTTCCACTATCCTGAAGATATTTCGCGCCATCTCCGGAAAGCTTGGCAAATCTATATCGATCGCTTTGATAAACATCCTCGCGGACTTTGGCCCTCGGAACAATCCGTTAGTCCCGCGATTCTCCCCGCTGTCGCTAAACAGGGTTTTCAGTGGTTATGTTCCGATGAGGGGGTGTTAGGTTGGTCCCTAGGACATTACTTTCATCGCGACGAAAAGGGCAATATTAGTGAACCGGAATTGCTTTATCGTCCCTACCTTCTGGAAACTAGCAACGGCAATTTATCTATGGTTTTCCGCGATCATCGTCTCTCGGATCTGATCGGATTTAGCTATAGTGGCATGAAAGCGCAAGAGGCCGCTACAGACTTAGTTAAACACCTAGAAGCGATCGCCGAGCAACTGAAAACCAACGCAGAAACCACGACCCTAGAAAAACCCTGGTTAGTTACCATTGCGCTAGATGGCGAAAACTGCTGGGAAAACTATCATCAAGACGGTTTACCCTTCCTAGAGAACCTTTATCAACTTTTAAGCGACCACCAAGCGATCAAATTAGTCACCGTCTCGGAATATCTCGATCGCTTTCCCGCTAATGCTAAAATCCCTGTCAATCAACTTCATAGCGGCTCTTGGATCGATGCCAATTTTACCACTTGGATCGGCGATCCCGCTAAAAATAAAGCTTGGGAATATCTAATTTTAGCCCGTCAAGCCCTCGCTAATCACCCGGAAGCGACGGAAGATAATAACCCCGATGCGTGGGAAGCATTGTATGCAGCGGAGGGTTCCGATTGGTTTTGGTGGTTTGGTTATGGCCATTCTTCTAATCATGATGCAATTTTTGACCAACTTTTCCGCGAACACCTGATCGCTCTCTATCAAGCTTTAAATGAGCCAATTCCCTCCTATTTGCTCGAACCGGTGGAAAAACACGGGGATAAACAAAGTAATCGTCCGCTGGCCTTCATTCACCCCATTATCGACGGTTTTGGTGACGAACAGGATTGGGATAAAGCTGGACGGATCGAAATTGGTGGCGCCAGTGGTACAATGCACCGGACTTCCTTAGTACAAAGGCTCTTTTTCGGTTGGGATCACCTCAATTTTTATCTGCGTTTCGATTGGAAACCGGGGGCGGAATTAGGCAAAGATATCCCGCCTGAAGTGCATTTATATTGGTATTATGACGAAGTGCATCGTCTGCAAAGTCCAATTCCCCTAACAGATATTCCCCCTCGATCGCCCCTCGATTACGGTTATCATCATCATCTAGGAGTTAATTTAATCACGGAATTTACTTGGTTAGAAGTTGCTCAAGAATATTTTACCTGGCAACGAATTCCTAGTAGTGCCAAAGCTTCTTTTAATCAATGTTTGGAAATTGCTGTCCCCTGGGAAGGATTGCACATTGAACCCGATGCTCGTCTCCATTTAATCGCAGTTTTAGCTAATCAAGGTCAATACTATGATTTCCTCCCCGTTGAAGAATTAATCTTCCTGCAAAGACCTTAAATCAGTGATCAGTGATCAGTAATCAGTAATCAGTTTTTTAGTTATCAGCTAGAATCATACTAAATCCGTTGAGTATAGGTTACATATTAGGATAGGCAAGAGGCAAGAGGCAAAAGGCAAAAGAGGAAATATAGCGGTTCTCACACCTGTGTGGCACATTTAAACCTTTGCTGATTAAGCTTTTTAACATCGATAATGTACCTCTTGCGAACAGGAAACGCTATAGATAATCAGTCTTTAATAACCGGATTTAGTATTAAACGCTATCCTTGGGGAAATGGATGCGGATCACTGGCAAATTCACCACATCTGTGCAGCGGTAAAAAAGCTAGATAGTCCCATGATCTAGCTTTTTCAGGGCGCTGAGAGCATGGAGACGGACGATTGCTTCCCCATCGGCTGCTAAAGTCAGCAAAATACTTTTATTATCCCGCTCTAATTCTCCTAAAGCGATCGCTAGAGACTGTTTAACTCCCGTATCACCGAGGATCGCCGGACGGGAGTGATAAAAATTACTGAGAATTTCCCCTGCTTGTTGGCGTAATTTCTGGGAGGTTTGCCGGCCGAGAATAGCGATAATTTCCCGACAAATCAAGACATTTTCGCTATATAAAGCCTTTTCTAGATAATTTAAAGCTTCTCCATCCTCGATCCAGCCTAATGCTCGCACTACAGTTAATTTTAAACTATCGGGAGTTAAGGAAGATTGCAGGAGTGGATTTAAAGCTTTAGCTGAGGTTGCTGTGCCGATACGACCGAGAGCGATCGCAGTTTCTTGACAGATCTCAAGGTGGACATCGAATAACAGCGGTTGCAGATGGTTAACTAAATCTGCTTGGGGATAATTCGTCCCTAGGTAACTACTAGCTTTAATTGCTTCCCGTCGCACCTCGATGGCCGGATCCTGTAAAGCATCGAGGATAATCACAGTAATCTGGGGATGGTGAAAACTGCTTAAAGCTTCGATCGCCATAGACCGAATGGCGCTAGATTGATCCTTAACTACAGTTAAAAGCGGTTCGATAATTTCCGGCCGGCGAATTTGTGATAAAGCTTGTACGGCTAAAAAACGGGTATTAGAGTCGGACAGTAATTGCCCTAAACTGGAGATCGCAGAACTGCCGATATTAGCTAAAGCGGCCGCAGCCATTTGGCTGAGTTCCTCCTCCTCCGATCTTTGCAATAATTGACTGAGAGCGAGAATACAGGCTCGATCGTCAAATTGACTGAGAATTCTCGCCAGAAACCAGCGCATTTCCCCATCTTGTTCCTCGGATTCTAACAGGGCAATTAAAGGAGCGATCGCCGATTGACCGATTTGAGGAAATAGTTTCGCTATCTCCCATCGCTGTTGAAAATCGCATTTTTGTAAAGCTTCTAGGGCTAAATCGAGGATTTCATCGTTAATAATTGGTTCAATAGCATCTTTTTGGTTTAAAAGTCGCTGTATGCTGGCGTTTACTGTCTCCCAGTCCTTTTTATTCAACGCTATCTGAGCTTTTTCTAGCAGAGCTTGCATCGTGAGAAATGGCCTCGATTTTCGTGCTACCTATCCCAAGAATGTCAGATTTTCTCGCTTTTGTCCTCTCTTCTATGCAAGAAACCGATAATAAATCTTCACATTGTGCATCGGACATCAGTAGAGGGCGCATCAGCGATCGCACAGTAGGGACGACTATAACAAAGGGGTGTTTCCAAGTCGTGTTGTTCCAAAAATTCCCGATTACTTAAAATCTTAGCGGTTTCTCCCTCTGCTACCACCTGACCACGACTTAACACCACCGTGCGATCGCATAATTCTAAAGCCAGATCGAGATCGTGGGTGGCGATCACTTGGGTTTGGGGTAAAGTGGCCAACAGTTGTATTAATTGCCGACGGGACCGGGGGTCCAGTTGGGCGCTAGGTTCATCAAAAACTAAGACCTCCGGTAACATGGCTAAAACCCCCGCAATTGCCACGCGTTTTTTTTCACCCCCCGATAGATTCTGACTGTTTCTCTTACCGTAATGCTGGGAATCTAATCCCACCGCGTGTAAAGCATGATGACAGCGATGGTTTAGATCCTCTCCCCGAATACCCTGATTCATCGGGCCAAAAGTCACATCTTCCCAGACAGTGGGCATAAATAGCTGATCGTCGGGGTTTTGGAAGACTAAACCGACAAAATTGCGGATATTTTCTAAATTCTCCGGTTTAACTTGGTAGGGACCGACGGTGATTCTACCGGTTTGCGGCGGGAGAATACCGTTAAAATGCAGTAATAAGGTGGATTTTCCCGATCCATTGGCCCCGACTAAAGCCACCTTTTCCGTAGCTTCAATGGCTAAGTTAATACCCTTTAACGCTTCTGTACCGTCAGGATAGATATAAACTAGGTTTTCAATAAAAATCGGGTTGTGGTGCATGAAAAACGAGACTTTTACCGAAAAATTGGGTTTAAGGTTCCCCGTCCTTTAGCGTAGCGGAGGACGGCTTTTTTTGCAACAGGTTGTCAATCTAGCCTCCAGTTTAGGCAACGGGAGTGTCAACCGAGTAGATGTACCATTTGACCCCAGAGGATCAGAATTACTATACAAATTATAGCGAGATAATCGTTCAGCTTGCTTTGGGGAACCTGTAGAGAAGGCAAGGAACCAGTGTAACCCCTCGATAACATGGCTTGATAAATGCGATCGCCACGTTCGTAGGTACGGATAAATAAAGAGCCGATCATGTGTCCCACTAGCAACCGCTGCCATCGGGGACTACTCATTAAATTACGCGCAATTGCCGCCCTTCGCATGGAATTAAATTCAGCGATCAAAACAGCTAGATAACGGTACATAGAAGCTAAAATTGCCACCAATAAAGGGGGAGTTTTCAGGGTAACTAAGGCTTGTAACAGGTCGGGAATTGCTGTGGTTAAAACCAGAATATTGACCGTACAAAGACAGAGAAAAGCTTTTAGGGCCACACTGCCTAAAACCAGCAATCCCTCGCTAGTTATCCGCAAAAATCCCCAAGACCAAAGAATTTCGCCGCCATCACGAAAAAGAGTTCCCAATAAAACCACACCGATAAAGACAAATTCGATCGCTACTCTTTGTAAAAGTACGGGAATAGTCACCCGACTGATCAGAATTAAAATAATTAATCCTAATCCGTAAATCCCCCAAGTTTCCCAGCTACCATTCGGAGTTAAGGCTGTAGCAAAAACTAACAAAAGAGTCACTAAAACCCGGGTATGGGGCGCAAGTTTCTGCCAAAAACCCGAATTTTGGCCTGTATTTTCGCGAGAAAAAGTGGCAATATGTAGCATTTATTCAGTTATCAGTTATCAGTTATCAGTTATCAGTTAGAAAGGGGATATAGGGGTTTAGGGATTTAGGGGTTTAGGAGTTTAGGGGTTTAGGGATATAGGGATATAGGGGTTTAGGGAAATTTCAGCCAAATGCCCCACTACCCCACTAC
>NZ_JADEXY010000106.1 GCF_015206885.1 Microcystis aeruginosa LEGE 91341
GGGGAGTGGGGAGTGGGGAGAACAAATAAAAATAATCTCCTGTCTCCTGTCTCCTGTCTCCTGTCTCCTGACGGCTAAAATAACTGATAACTGATTATGTATTGGTATAATGGCGAATTAATCGAGGATGAGCGAATAAGTCTGGGTATTGATGATATTGGACTGCTTTATGGAGCCACACTCTTTACTACCCTGCGTATCTATCAACAAAGCTTAGATCATCCCCTAACCCATTGGCAAGACCATCTCCAACGTCTGCACTCTAGTTTACAAGTTTTCCACTGGCCTGATCCCGATTGGCAGCGAATTCGCCAAGGAGCCGAAGAATTATCCCGATTCTATCCTGTCCTGAGAATCACAATTTTTCCCGATGGTAGGGAGTGGATTAAAGGCAGATTTCTTCCCGAAGATTTAAACCTTAGACAAGAGCAAGGAATTATTGGCTGGGTAATAGATAATCCCGCTTGGCAACGCGTTTTAGGAGAACATAAAACTGGTAATTATTTAACCCCTTGGTTAGCGTCACAAACTGCTCAAAAAAAAGGAGCAAAAGAAGCAATATTAGTCGATCGATTCGGGAATTGGTTAGAAACTAGCACGGGCAATTTATGGGGATGGAAAGATAATTGCTGGTACAGTCCCCTGCTGACTGCTGATATTTTACCCGGAATCGGGCGCTCGGCTTTGATCGGCTGGTTAAAAAAACAAAATATTTCCCTAGAAGAAAATCGCTGGACTCCGGAATTTGTCAAGACTTTACAAGGGATTGCTTATAGTAATTCCGTGGTGGAAATTATCCCTTTTAATTCTATTCTTGGCTGGAATATAGAGATAAATACAGCTATTTATAGAGAAATTTTACCAGATTTACAGCAATATTTTTTCAGTCAATTAGAGAATAAATAAGGGTGTGTTACTAGAGATTAACACACCTAAAAGCTGGAGATAATGCCGCTCAAGCTTTAAAATTCTCGCTCGGAATTAGCCTCACTATCGCGCTTAGAACCGAGTAAATCTAATTGATCAACAAGAATCACCGGTTTAGAGCGAGCTAATCCCGTGTTTTTATCATTCCAGGTATCCATTTTTAAAGACCCTTTAATCCCGATTAAACCGCCTTTTTTCACATAATTAGCGGCCACTTCCGCCGTTTTACCCCAAATTTCCAGATCGAACCAATCCGGCTGATCGCTATTTTTCGAGCGACGATTAACCGCTAAAGTTAAAGTACATAAAACCTTACCCGACTCGAAATACTTGGTTTCTGGGTCTCTCCCCGCTCGTCCCACCAAATGAACCAGATTTACACTCATGGTCTTAAATTCTCAATTTAGTACAATAGTATGTTCATTTTAGCTCGAAACCTTGGCCTTGGCCTGTGGGCAGCCAGAAAATTAGGGCAAAGACCTGGGTAAATCTGGAGAGAAAGAAGCGATAATTAACTAGACTTGAGAAACAAAACGTAATAAAATCCAAGTCGATTCGATCGAAAGTCTAGCTATAGCAACGTTTTATTTATCAGAACAGGAGTGAAAACAAGTGGGTTTTTTTAGAGGACTAGGCTTATCAAGGGACATAGGGATAGACTTGGGTACAGCAAATACCCTCGTTTATGTATCAGGGAAAGGCATCGTTTTAGAGGAACCATCGGTAGTGGCGATCGATCAAGATCGTAACCCGGTCGCTGTCGGGGAGGAGGCCAAAAAAATGCTCGGTCGCACTCCGGGCCATGTCACCGCGCTGCGACCCCTGCGCGATGGGGTAATCGCCGATTTTTACAGTTGCGAGATCATGTTAGCGGAATTCATCAAACGAGCGCTCGATGGCACGATTGGCAATCCCCGCATGGTAATCGGTGTTCCCAGTGGGATTACTGGAGTAGAAAGACGCGCGGTGGTGGATGCGGCCAAAAATGCCGGCTCGCGAGAAGTGGGGTTAATTGATGAACCCGTTGCGGCAGCCTTGGGTGCTGGTTTACCCGTCTCGGAAGCGACGGGAAATATGATCATCGATATCGGTGGTGGCACCACGGAAGTGGCGATTCTCAGTCTTGATGGGACTGTGATCAGCGAATCGGTGCGCGTCGCCGGGGATGAACTGACGGACTCAATTATCGCCTATCTAAAAAAAGTCCATAACCTGATTATCGGGGAACGTACAGCCGAAGATATTAAAATTCGCCTTGGTTCAGCTTATCCCTCCCCCGAAGATGAATTTCCTCCTCTGGAAGTGCGGGGATTGCATCTCATGTCCGGTTTACCCCGCACCGTGACCATCAAAGCGGAAGAAGTGCGGGAAAGTATGGATGAACCACTTTCCGTGATCGTTGATGCGATCAAACGTACCCTAGAAAAAACTCCCCCCGAATTAGCTGCTGATATTATCGATCGCGGCATCATGTTAGCGGGAGGAGGTGCTTTATTACGGGGACTCGATCGCCTAGTCAGTCACGAAACCGGTATCGTTACCCATGTCGCTGAAGATCCCCTACGCTGTGTGGTCAAAGGCACGGGAGAAGTGTTAAAAAATCAGAAACTCTTTGAGCGGATCGTTAATGAAACAACTCGCAATGTCTAAAGGTCACTAGGATCGGTTAGCGGCAAAACACACGGATTCTCACTCTACACAGCCAAGAGGTTTAAAATCGCTCATGTATTCAGCACGACGAAAATGGACACAGCAGGGATGGCGACTTTTTCTGCTCGCTGCCGCTTTGGGGGGAGCTTGGTACATTCGCACCTATCAAAGTGGGGCGATTTTAGAATTGTATGGTTTATTAACTCGTCCTTTTCAGGGAGAGGAAACTAATCTGCAAGAGCAACTTCTGGCCGATCAACGGGTGCGAGAATTACAAAATCGTTTAAGTGAAGTCGAATATCAAAATCAACAATTAAAAAAACAGCTTGGTTATTATCAAACCCAGAAAAAACCCCTGATTTCTGCTCCAATTATTGGCCGCAGTGCCGATGATTGGTGGCAACAGGTAATTATCGGTCGGGGTAGCACCGATGGTGTGTCAGTGGGTGCTTCGGTGACGGGAATTGGCGGTTTAGTGGGACGGATTACGGAAGTTACCCCCCACACCAGCAAAGTTTTATTGGTCAGTAATTCCCAAAGTCGCATCGGAGCAACGGTGAATCGTAGTCGGGCCATGGGTTTAATTCAAGGTCAGAATTCCCAAGTCGCCACCCTGCGCTTTTTTGAAAAAGCTCCCGATGTCAAACCGGGAGACGTGGTGACAACTTCGGCTTTTAGTAGTCTTTTTTCGCCGGGGTTGCCCATCGGTCGTATAATTTCCCTTAATTTACAGGAAAATCCCGCCCCTACCGCCAAAATTGAATTTACCGCCACCGTGGACAATCTCGAATGGGTGTTCGTTCACCCGCAACCCCAGCAGTGAGAGGGGGAATTATGCTGAAATTAAGCCGTTTATCAGCCCGTTCTCGTTTTATCCTGAATATTTTAGTCACTATCGCTTCCCTGCTTCTCTGTGCTTTTCTTTCCTTAATGCGGCTACCGGGGATGGAGATTTTAGGCATCGCTCCCAACTGGTTACTGATTTGGTTGGTTAGTTGGAGTCTCAATCGCTCTTGTCTCGATAGTGTGGTGGCCGGATTAGCGATCGGCACTATTCAAGATAGTTTAACCTCTAATTATCCTTCCCATATCATGGTTTTTGGTCTGATCGGTTTCCTTACTTCCCGTTTACACCGACAACGTTATGTTAAAGAAGAATTGATCGCCGTGGTCTTAATTGTCTTTGTTATGACTTTAATTGCCAATGGTGCGATCGCTTTTCAATACTATCTACAAGGAGGCAAAAATCTCGCTGATCTTTGGCTCGATTATCAACGCATTGGCCTCACTTCTGCTCTGCTTAGTAGTCTCTGGACTCCCCTCGTCTATTATCCTCTCCAGCAATGGTGGCGACAATTTAGCGATCTTTAAAGAGACAGGGGACAGGAGACAGGAGATTATTTTTATTTGTTCTCCCTGCTCCCCTCTCCCCTCTCCCCAATTCATAATTCATAATTCATCATTCATCATTCTCACTCCCTCACCCGCTCAACTAACATGAAATACAAACAAAAACTTAGTCAATTTTTTCATAATCTCGCTAATAAATTAGAAAATTCCGAGCAACCCCCTAAAGTCGATCCTATTGACTCCGAATCTGCGCCAGTTGCCCCAGAAAAGCGAGTAGAAGCATCTTCCGAAGAAAAAAAGGTTAATTTAGTCTCCCAAGCCAGTAGCAAGGCTCTAGAGACATTTAAACCCATAAAAAACAAATTTACTACCCTGATTGATAATTCCCCCTTACCGCAATGGCGACAACATCCCCGCTTTGGCTTGTACTTGGGATTGGGATTAGGCGTAACAGGTGGCCTTTTGGGGGTAGGTTGGGGCATTTATCGCCTTGAAACCTCTCTACCGCAAAATATCGCCGATATACAAACCTATGCTCGTCCCGGCACCCTGACAATTCAAGCCGCTAATGGGGAAATCCTCAAGCAAAATGGCCCTAGTACCTACGAAACCGTGAAAATTGCCCAAGTTCCCCAACTGGTACAGGAGGCCTTTATCGCTAGTGAAGACCGCCGTTTTCGCGAACACGGGGGAGTTGATGGCCAGGGTATTGCTCGCGCTCTCTTTTCTAACCTGAGAGCCGGGGGAGTGGTGGAAGGAGGCAGCACCATCACCCAACAATTGGCCCGAATTGTCTTTTTATCCCAAGAAAGGAGTTTTGATCGCAAATTACGCGAAATGCGTATCGCTCAGAAAATAGAAGATAAATATACAAAAGACCAGATTTTAGAGCGTTATTTTCACCTAGTTTATCTCGGTTCCGGGGCCTACGGTCTGGCCGATGCCGCTTGGTTATATTTCAGTAAACCCGTCGATAAATTAACTCTAGCCGAAGCTGCCACCCTTGCCGGCATTGTTCCTGCTCCTAGTCTCTATTCTCCCCTCGAAAACCCTAAAGCTGCCCTAGAACGGCGTAATATCGTTCTCAAAACTATGGCCGAGGTGGGATTTATTACTGCTGCTCAAGCCAAACTGGCGATCGCATCTCCCCTAGGACTTAAAACCAGTCCCCTAAAACGTCTGCAACGGCAAGCGGCCTATTTTACCGATTATGTGGAAAAAGAACTGCCGCAACTGGTTCCCGCTAAAACCCTAGAAGCGGGGGGATTGGTGGTAAAAACCACCCTTAATCCTCGTTGGCAAAGCGAAGCGGAGGAAGTGGTAGAAAGAGCGGTTTCTCGTTATGGCAAGTGGCAGAACTTCCAACAGGCGGCTTTAGTGGCAATTGACCCCAAAAATGGGCAAATTAAGGCTATGGTCGGGGGAATTGACCACGATAAGAATCAATTCAATCGGGTGACACAGGCAAAACGTCAGCCGGGATCTACTTTTAAACCTTTTGTCTATGCGGCGGCGATTGCGGCGGGGAAATCCCCCTATTCTAGTTATAAAGATGCTCAGTATGTGGTGGATGGTTATAAACCGGAAAACTACGGCGATAGGTATAGCGGCCGCGAGGTGTCCATGCGCGATGCTTTGACTTCTTCCCTGAATGTGGTGGCAGTTCAGGTGTTAGTGGCCGTCGGTTGGAATCCGGTGATTAAATTGGCTCAAGATATGGGTATCCAGTCGAAACTTTTACCCACTTATTCTTTGGCTTTGGGTGCTTCGGAAGTCAATCTTTTAGAATTGACCAGCGCCTACGGAACCTTTGCTAATAATGGTGTGCATCAACCAGTTTACGGTATTAATCAGGTACTCGATCGCAATGGTAAAGTAATTTATCAAGCCAATTTTAAACCGAAAACTGCTCTGAATAAAAACACGGCAGCGACGATGACTTGGATGCTGGAGGATGTGGTTAATTCGGGAACAGGAACCCCCGCACAAATTGGTCGTCCGGTGGCAGGAAAAACCGGCACTTCTGATAAAGCTCGCGACCTTTGGTTTGTCGGTTATATTCCCCAATTAGTCACGGGAATTTGGCTCGGTAATGACAATAATAAACCCACCAATGGAGCCAGTACCATGTCCGCTTGGATGTGGCGACAATTTATGTTAGAAGCAATTAAGGATATTCCCTATCAAGGTTTCCCAGAACCGAATTTAGGCAAACGTCCAGTGACATTAAAAGCGGAACCAATTAAACCCCGACGTACCTACTTCACCCAAACTACTAACAATCGTTTAGCCAGCAGTGATGAGGGTTCCCCCACCGAAGGACCCATCCGCAGACGGCGACGGGTTCGGGTAAGTCGTGAGCAAACTATCGTCCGTTCTAATACTAACGAACCGGGCCAACGCCGTTCTAGTCGTCGGCGTACTAGAGTCGCTCCTACCAGTGCCGCTGCTCCTAGTCCTCAAAATACGGCCCCCGCAGCAGCCGAACCGATTACCGTTCCCGTCAATGTGGCGGCTCCCGAAACTCGTTCGGTTCCCCTAGAGGTAACTTCTCCCCCCGATGTAGCTCCTCCCGCACCCCCGGCAGAAAGACGCTGAATCGGCAAAAAAACCCGCAGGATTTGCGGGGGTTTTCTTTGCCAAACTGCTCGGTAAAATAGACCGCTTGTAAAAATCAAAAATTGTTGTTAGGGTTAGGAGCCAGTAGCCAGTAGTCAGTAGTCAGGAGAATTAAGAATAAGTAATAATCAATTAAATAGTCTATTTACAGATTTTAGGCGATTTAATCCTTATTTTTGCCGTTTTTGAACCCTCAAAAATTAATTGTGCAAGAGGTCAAATCTTGGAAAACCATCGGATTTTTGGCGGCGAAACCGGGTAAATTAGCCGAAAGCTTGCCGCTATAATAACTAAAAAGCTTGTTTAATGCCGATGACCAGTCTTATTTCCCCCACTACCATCTCCTCAACTCGTTTAAGTCTCAGCTATCAAGTGGCTATGTCGGAACCGACTTCACACCTCTTTGAAGTCACTCTACAGATTACCGGTTGGCAAGCTCCGATTTTAAACCTAAAAATGCCGGTTTGGACTCCCGGTTCCTATCTGGTGCGGGAATACTCCCGTTTAGTCCAAGATTTTCAAGCTATTAACCTTAACAGTCGCAAAGTTGCTAAAAATCACTGGCAGATTGACAATGGTGACAGTTCCGAAATAACGGTCAAATATCGCGTTTTTGCCCACGATTTAACCGTCAGAACCAACCATCTTGATGATACTCACGGTTACTTCAACGGGGCTGCTTTATTCTTCTATATCCCCGATTATCAAAAACATCCCCTCACCCTGACAATTATCCCTCCCCATGGCGATTGGCGCGTTACCACTTCCTTAAAATCTTTAACCGGACAGAAAAACACCTTTTACGTTCCCGATTTTGACACCCTAGTGGACAGTCCTGTGGAGGTGGGGATTCATCAGTTATACGATTTTGTCGTCGAGGGAAAACCCCATCAATTAGCTATCTGGGGACGGGGAAACGCCAATCCTAGTCAAATTATCGCCGATACCAC
The DNA here is from genome assembly GCF_015206885.1 of Microcystis aeruginosa LEGE 91341. Classification (GTDB taxonomy): domain Bacteria; phylum Cyanobacteriota; class Cyanobacteriia; order Cyanobacteriales; family Microcystaceae; genus Microcystis; species Microcystis aeruginosa_H. The sequence goes on from NZ_JADEXY010000106.1 coordinate 7,497, forward strand.
TAAAATTATTCAAACTGAGTCGGCTATGTTCGGTGGACTCCCCTATGATAATTATCTCTTTTTGCTACATCTTTCGGCGGCTGGTTACGGGGGACTAGAACATAAAAATTCCTGTACCCTTAACTATGCGCGTTTGGGATTGCGAGATAAGGATAAATATCATCGTTTTTTGCAATTAGTCGCCCATGAGTTCTTTCATCTCTGGAATATCAAGCGTATTCGCCCAAAAGCTTTAGAAAGCTTCGATTATGATGCAGAAAATTATACGTCTTCCCTCTGGTTTGCCGAAGGAACCACCAGTTATTACGATATGATAATCCCTCTACGGGCGGGAATATACGATAGTAAGACTTTTTTAGAGCTTTTAAGCAAGGAAATTACTCGTTATCTCAATATACCCGGTCGTCTTGTCCAACCGCTAGGCGAATCGAGTTTCGATGCTTGGATAAAACTCTATCGACGGGATAGCAATAGTGATAATAGTCAAATTTCCTACTATCTCAAGGGGGAATTATTGTCGCTGCTTCTCGATTTACTAATTCGCACCCACACCGATAACCGTCGTTCCCTCGATGATGTTTTACGCTCGATGTGGCAACATTTCGGTAAAGAGGAGATTGGTTATACCGATGGGGAATTGCAGGCAATTCTCGAATCGGCTGCAGGAGTGGATTTAAGCGACTTCTACCAGCGTTATATCGACGGTTTGGCAGAATTACCCTTTAATGAATATCTTGAACCTTTTGGACTCTATCTGCGGGGTGTTGACAATGGGGAGACGATACCTTATCTGGGAATACGGGTACAGAGTGAAGCGGGTAAAGAAATAATTAAATTTGTCGAGATGGGTTCCCCTTGCCAAAAAGCGGGAATTAATGCTGATGATGAATTATTGGCTATCGATGGATTGCGGGTGACGGCGGAACAGTTAAACGAAAGATTAAAAGACTACCGCGCAGGTGATATTATTCAGATAACAGTCTTTCATCTCGATGAATTGCGAACCCTTGCTGTTCCACTGGCCACCCCGCAGACGATTCGCTATGAAATTATCAGGGTAGAAAATCCTTCTAATAGCCAGAAACAAAATTTTTCTGCATGGGTAAATCCCGTTTAGTTCTTGGTTAAATCAACAAAAAAAATGTCTATTACCGCCGAAATTCCTTTCCTTCCTCTCGCCTATTTTGAGAATAAATTTATCCCTTTTAGTGAGGCAAAATTATCCGTTGCTACCCACGCACTACACTACGGAACTGCCGCTTTTGGGGGTTTACGAGGTACTCCCGACCCTAGCAATCCGGGACAGATATTATTATTTAGATTAGAACGTCATTGTCAGCGTTTAAGTCAAAGTGCTAAGTTTCTTAATTACGATATTCCTGCTGATAAAATCTATCAAATAATTATCGATTTTGTCAAAAATAATCAGTGTCATCGACCTTTTTATATTCGTCCCCTTGTCTATAGTTCCGGGTTGGGAATTGCCCCGCGATTGCATGGTATCGAGAAGGATTTTCTAGTCTATGGTCTAGAAATGGATGATTATTTGGCAGCCGATGGGGTTAACTGTCGGATTAGTTCTTGGTATCGTCAAGAGGATAGAAGTTTCCCGTTGCGAGGTAAAATTAGCGCCGCTTATATCACTTCTGCTTTAGCAAAAACGGAAGCGGTAGAATCGGGGTTTGATGAGGCAATTTTAATGAATTCTCAGGGTAAAGTCTGTGAAGCGACGGGAATGAATATTTTTATCATCAGAAATGGTCAGCTAATTACTCCTAGTTTTGACCAAGATATTCTAGAGGGGATTACTAGAGATAGTGTTTTAACTATTGCGCGGGATTTGGGTATTCCAGTTATTGAAAGACCTGTAGATAAGACGGAGTTATTTATCGCTGATGAGGTGTTTTTAAGTGGCACTGCGGCGAAAATTACTCCGATTAAAAAGATTGAAACTTTTTCTTTACCCGCAGCTAAACCGATTACTTATCAGTTAAAAGAAAAGTTAAGCTCTATCGTTCTCAATCAGGAACCAAAGTATCAAGATTGGATTACTAAAGTTCCTTTATAGTTAGGGAACTTTACTTGATTTTTACTTGAGATGCGCCATTATTTGACGCATCTCAAGTAACCCTGAAATAAACAGAATTTATCTATTTTTAGGTTTGATTCCTTCCTGTGTTAATTGTGGCGGAGATTTACCTGCTTATACTAAATCCAGTTATTAAAAACTGATTATTTATTCTCCGTTTTGCATGAGTACATGAGTAGAAAACGGGTTTCTCGGAGAAACCCGTTTTCTGTGCGTTACTCAACGGATTTAGTATTATCGTATTATCTAGTTTCCATTTATTCTTGGGTTAAGCTGTGCTGCATTTAAACGATGTCTTGGAAATTTTATTACCAATGCTCAAACTCTCAAACTAGGGATGAATTTCTGGTATCGCTGGTCACTGAAATAGGTACAATAAACATTAGCTCGTTTTCATAGAGAACTTAAATGACGCAAAATAATCCCCTAGAGTTGATTGAGAAGTTAGAAACAGGAATCCCCGGCTTTGATTTTCTTTCGGAAGGGGGATTACCGAAAGGAAGAGCAACTTTGATAGCGGGAACAGCAGGAAGTGCTAAAACGGTCTTTGCCTGTCAATTTCTCGCAGAAGGCATCAAAAATGGAGAAAATGGCGTTTTTGTCACCTTCGAGGAGCCACCCCAAGCACTCAGAAAAAATATGGGTGGTTTTGGTTGGAATATCCGGCAGTGGGAGGAAAATCGTCAGTGGGCCTTTGTCGATGCTTCCCCCCAACCGGAAGAAAAGCCGATGGTGACGGGAGAATACGACCTAGGCGCATTAATCGCTCGCATTGAGTTTGCTATCCGCAAAAATAAAGCCAAACGGGTGTCTATGGATTCTTTAGGCGCAATTTTTAGCCATTTAAGTGATAGCGCTCAAGTGAGAAGTGATCTTTTTCGTCTGGCAACCGCTTTGCGAGAATTGGAAGTAACAGCGATTATGACCGCAGAAAGAACCCAAGAATACGGCGAAATCAGTCGTTATGGGGTGGAGGAGTTTGTGGCCGATAATGTGGTGATTTTACGCAACGTTTTAACCGATGAGAAAAGAAGAAGGACAATCGAAATTTTAAAATATCGGGGAACCGATCACCAAAAAGGAGAATTTCCTTTTACAATTATTCCCAATAAAGGGGCCGTGATTATTCCTTTATCAGCCATTGAATTGGAACAAAAATCCTCTAATATTCGTATTACTTCCGGCAGTCTGGAACTCGATAGAATGTGTGGTGGTGGTTTCTTCCGCGATTCGGTTATTTTGGTTTCAGGAGCCACGGGAACAGGAAAAACCCTGATGGTGACAGAATTTATGGCCGGGGGAGTAACCAATGGGGAAAGATGTTTAATTTTTGCCTTCGAGGAAAGTCGCGAACAGTTATTTAGAAATGCTATCGGTTGGGGTGTGGATTATGACCGCATGGAAAAGGAAGGTAAATTAAAGGTAGTCTGCCGTTATCCCGAAACTACGGGTTTAGAAAATCATTTAATTATGATGAAGGAAATTATCGAGGAGTTTCAACCTAATCGAGTGGCAGTAGATAGTTTATCTGCTTTAGAAAGGGTTTCTAATCTGAAAGGATTTCGGGAATTTATTATCGGTTTGACTTCTTTTATTAAACAAAAAGAGGTGGGAGGATTATTTACTTCCACCACTCCCACTTTATTAGGAGGTTCCTCGATCACAGAAGCGCATATTTCTACAATTACCGATTCAATTATTCTGCTGCGTTATGTGGAAATGTATGGAGAAATGCGCCGCGGTATCACTGTTTTAAAAATGCGCGGTTCTATGCACGATAAGGATATTCGTGAGTTTTCTATCGATCATCAAGGTATGCACATTGGTCAACCTTTCCGCAATGTTACCGGAATTCTGGCTGGAACTCCTATGTACACAGCACAAACAGAAGTAGAACGTTTGAGTGGATTATTCGAGGATCGTAGTTAAAATATAGCAACATTTGCTAATCGCACGTCGGTGGTTAGCTTTTTTCTCCCTATCTCCTTCTTGCTTTCTTGATATGTCTAAAAACTTTTGGTTGATTTTTCTAGGTCTTTTACTGATAAATAACCTACATTTATCAGTCTTAGCGGAAACAGTTTTACAAAGAATTGCTCGCACGGGAGAATTAAAAGCGGCAGCCAGAAAAGACGCTACTCCCTTTAGTTATATCGATGATAAAACGGGACAATGGACAGGTTACGGAGTGGAATTAATGCGCTTAGTCCAACGTCGATTAGAACAAGAATTAGGGAAACCGGTTACAATAAACTTTACAGAAGCGACGACTAATAATCGTTTTCAGCAAGTGGAACAGGGACAGGTAGATTTATCCTGTAACGCGGCAACAATTACGGAAGAAAGACTAGAAAAGGTTAATTTTTCTATTCCCTATTTTATGACAGGAGCGCAATTTTTAACTAAAAGGGAAAATGTTGATAAAATAGATATTAATAACACTTTAGAGGCAGTTGCGATCGCCTATATTCCCCACACCACCACCGATAGTATTATTCGTTATATCTATCCTCTGGCTAATTGGCAAGCTGTCAGCGATCGAAGTGAGGCAGTGGCAAAATTACAAAGGGGAGAAGTTAAAGCAGTGGTTAGTGATGGAATTCTTCTGCTGGGGGAAATCGTTAAACAAGGACAGGATCCCCGAGAATTTGTGCTACTACCCCGTCAACCGATTACCACCGAACTTTATGGCTGTATTTTACCCAAAAACGATCCCGAATGGAAAAAATTTGTTGATACTGTCGTCGGCAGCAATGATAACCGGAAACTGCGAGAACAATGGTTTAATTTAGAACAAGGTTTTTTCCCCTATACGATTCTCAATCAACCCTAAAAATAGACTGTAATTGCTGAAAATTAAAAGTAAGTAAATTCTAGTTTTTTTCTTTTTCCTTGTCACTTTTTTCTGAAAAATTATGTCTTTTGTTGGTTTACACATTCACAGTGATTATAGCTTACTTGATGGTGCTTCCCAATTACCGTCACTAATTGATCGAGCGATCGAATTAGGACAACCAGCGATCGCTTTAACCGATCATGGAGTCATGTATGGTGCGATCGAATTAATTAAAACCTGTCGTAATAAGGGAATAAAACCAATTATTGGCAACGAAATGTATGTAGTTAATGGCGATATTGAAGTCAATCTTCGCCACCGAAAATATCATCAAGTTGTTTTAGCCAAAAACACCCAAGGCTATAAAAATCTGGTTAAATTAACCACTATTTCTAATCTGAAAGGTATTCAAGGTAAAGGCATTTTTGCTCGTCCTTGTATCAATAAAGAGTTACTACAACAATATCACGAAGGATTGATAGTTACCAGTGCTTGCTTGGGTGGAGAGATTCCCCAAGCGATTTTAGCTAATAATAGAAAACTGGCCAAGGAAACTGCTAAATGGTATAAAAAACTTTTTGGTGATGATTTTTATTTAGAAATTCAAGACCACGGTTCTAAAGAAGATCGGATTGTGAATGTAGAAATAGTTAAAATTGCTAAAGAATTAGGAATTAAAGTAGTCGCTACTAACGATTCTCACTTTATTTCCTGTTACGATGTAGAGGCACATGATGCCTTACTTTGTATTCAAACTGGCAAGTTAATTACTGAAGATAAACGCCTCCGTTATAGCGGCACAGAATACTTAAAATCTGCTGATGAAATGCGTTTACTTTTCCGTGATCATCTGCCAGAAGATGTGATTGAAGAAGCGATTAATAACACCTTAGAAGTAGCAGAAAAAGTTGAACCCTATAACATATTTAATGAACCAAGACTACCTAAATATCCAGTTCCTGCGGGACATACTGCTGATAGTTATGTAGAAGAAATTGCTTGGTTAGGATTACTAGAAAGATTAAAATGTCCTTCTCGTCACGAGATTGAACCTGTTTACAAAGAACGGCTTGAATACGAATTAAAAATGTTACAGAAAATGGGATTTTCTACCTATTTTCTCGTCGTTTGGGACTATATAAAATATGCTAGAGATCATGATATTCCCGTCGGTCCAGGACGCGGTTCTGCGGCGGGTTCTTTGGTAGCATATTCTTTAAAAATAACTAATATTGATCCCGTTCATCACGGTTTATTATTTGAGCGTTTTCTCAATCCTGAACGAAAATCTATGCCTGATATTGATACGGATTTCTGTATCGAGAGACGGGATGAAATGATCCAATACGTCACGGAAAAATACGGGGAGGCTAATGTTGCCCAAATCATTACTTTTAACCGTATGACATCAAAAGCTGTCTTAAAAGATGTGGCGCGGGTGTTAGATATTCCCTACGCTGAATCGGATAAAATGGCGAAAATGATTCCCGTTTCTCGCGGTAAACCCACACCTTTAAAAGTGATGATTTCCGATGAAACTCCCGAACCAGCATTTAAAGAAAGATACGATACGGAACCCCATGTGCGTCATTGGTTAGATATGGCAATTCGGATCGAAGGTACTAACAAAACCTTCGGAGTTCATGCTGCGGGAGTCGTCATTTCTTCCCAACCTTTAGATGAAGTGGTTCCCCTCCAGAAAAATAATGATGGAGCGGTAATTACCCAATATTTTATGGAGGATTTAGAATCATTGGGATTGTTAAAAATGGACTTTTTAGGGTTAAGAAATTTAACCACTTTGAAAAAAACCGCCGATTTAATTAAACAAAATCAGGGCATAGATATCGATCTTGATCAGTTGCCTTTAGATGAAAGAAAAGCCCTGCAAATTCGGGCTAAAGGGGAACATAAAAAACTACCTCCTGATATTCTCAAAACCCACGGATTACTAGAAGAAGGGGATTTAGAAGGTATTTTCCAGTTAGAATCATCGGGGATGAAACAGATCGTTAAAGAGTTAAAACCATCGGGTATTGAGGACATATCTTCAATCTTAGCACTCTATCGTCCTGGTCCCTTAGATGCGGGATTAATTCCTCTCTTTATTGGCAGAAAACACGGTAAAGAACCCATTCGTTATGATCATCCTTTATTGGAACCAATTCTTAAGGAAACCTACGCAGTTTTAGTCTATCAAGAACAGATTATGAAAATGGCGCAGGATTTAGCGGGTTATTCCCTAGGAGAAGCGGATCTATTGCGTCGGGCAATGGGCAAGAAAAAAGCCTCTGAAATGCAGAAACAAAGGGAGATGTTTATCGATGGTGCTGCTAAAAATGGTGTGGAAAAAAGAATCGCTGAAAATCTCTTTGAACAGATGGTAAATTTTGCCGAATATTGTCTGGGAGGTGAGACGTTAATTTTAACTGAGGAATACGGATTATTACCAATTGCTAAAATTGTGAGCGAAGAAATTAACTGCACTGTTTATAGTGTAGATAAAAATGGTTTTGTTTATAGTCAACCAATCTCTCAATGGCACGAGCGAGGTTTACAAGAAGTCTTTGAATACACCCTAGAAAATGGCCAAACTATCCAAGCAACCAAAGATCATAAATTTATGACTAGCGATGGAGAAATGTTAGCCATAGATACAATATTTGAGCGAGGTTTAGATTTAAAATCCTCTGATTTTTCCTAAAAGCCAAACCCCCCAATCTGGTGAGATTGAGGGGTAGGAAAGAATAATCCTGGCATCGAGCTATTGTCCCGGTCGGCAACCCGACAAGTATCTTGGCCACGGTGAAGTTTCACAACCGAGTTCGGGATGG
>NZ_JADEXY010000107.1 GCF_015206885.1 Microcystis aeruginosa LEGE 91341
CCCCACTTCCCCATCACCCCACACCCCACTTTCCCAACAATTGTAAAGAAATATTACAATTATGCCGTTATGACAGCTTACCATCTTGACAGGAGAGAAAGACAGTGGTTATAGTAGGGACACATACCCGGGTAAACCAATTTAGTGATATGCAAGACAAGCAAAAAGTCACACTGTACCTTCCCCCTGGAGTCCATCGTCAACTAAAGATAAGAGCCGCGATCGATGAAGAATCGATGTCAGGGCTGGTGGAGAAAGCGATCGCTTTTTACCTGAAATACCCCGAAAAGGTAGAAGAAATCGAAGCCACCGCCTATGGCAAAACCTATCAGGTTCATGTCTGTCCCGAGTGTGATGCCGCGTTAGTAATGAAAGAAGATCGGCTAAGGTCGATCAAACGCCAGCCCGCAATAGTGGGCGACGAGTTCCCGATCGAAGTTCCCGAACCCGTTGGCGCTCAAGGAACCACAGAGGGAGAAGCAGCCTTAGTTCCCTGCTAAACTCTCAGTAGCCGAACAAGGCATCCACAGCCATCAGCCGCCCAAGGTCTAAACCGTTACCACAAATAGGGTCGATGTTATGAAAGAAGAGCTAGGAATTCTCGTCAAGGCTCAGTATCCCCTGATTTACCTCGTCACCTCCGAGGAGGAAAGGGCGGAAGAAGCCATCAGCAAAATAGCCCAACTAAATACACAACATCGACGGGTGTTTGTCTGGACTGTCACCCACGGCATGATCGAACAGGGTCAACCGCGCCAAACCAGTCAACATAATACCGTGTCGCCAGAAGCGGCGATCGAATGGGTAGTGCGTCAACGGGAAGGGGGCATCTACATCTTCAAAGACCTGCATCCGTTCATCACTTCCGCTCCCGTCACTCGCTGGTTAAGAGATGCGATCGCCAGTTTTAAAGGAACCGAAAAAATCATTATTTTAATGTCTCCCCTGCAAGAAGTCCCCATAGAACTAGAGAAAGACGTGGTAGTTCTAGATTTTCCTCTGCCGGACATGGGAGAGTTAGATACGGTTCTCTCGCAACATCTAGGCAAAAATCAAAATCGTCGTACCACCACAGAGGTCCGGGAAAAACTCCTGAAAGCTGCCTTAGGTTTAACTAAAGATGAAGCCGAAAAGGTGTACCGGAAAGCCTATGTAAAAGCCAACAAATTGACGGAAGACGAGGTAGAAATCGTCCTTTCCGAGAAAAAACAACTGATTCGCCGCAACGGAATTTTAGAATACATTGAAGAGGACGAGACCATCAATGCCGTCGGCGGTCTGGAAGAACTAAAAAAATGGTTAAAACAGCGCTCGAACGCCTTTACAGAAAGAGCCAGAGGTTACGGACTCCCGCAACCGAAAGGAATGCTAATTTTAGGAGTACCGGGCTGTGGTAAGTCCTTGATTGCTAAAACCACCTCGCGCCTCTGGAGTTTACCGCTCCTGCGCTTAGATATGGGACGGGTTTACGATGGTTCCATGGTGGGACGGTCCGAGGCTAACCTGCGTAATGCCTTAAAAACTGCCGAATCCATCTCTCCGGCCATTCTTTTCATCGATGAATTAGATAAAGCTTTTGCCGGTGGTACAGGATCCGCCGATTCCGATGGGGGAACCTCTAGCCGCATCTTCGGCTCCTTCCTGACTTGGATGCAGGAAAAAACCTCGCCCGTCTTCGTCATGGCCACAGCTAACCGGATTGAACGGCTACCGGGGGAATTTCTCCGCAAGGGGCGCTTCGATGAAATCTTCTTTGTCGATTTGCCCAATTCCGAAGAAAGACAAGATATCTTTAATATTCACCTGACTAAACGACGCTCCGACATTTCTCGCTTCGATTTGGAGCAGTTAGCCAAGGTATCCGATGGGTTTTCCGGTGCGGAAATAGAACAGGCGCTGATTGCCGCCATGTATGAGGCCTTCGCCCAAGATCGCGAATTCACGCAATTAGACATTATTGCGGCGATTAAGGCGACTCTGCCCCTATCTCGCACCATGACCGAACAGGTAACTGCCCTGCGTGATTGGGCCAGACAACGCGCCCGACCTGCTTCGGCCTCCGTCGCTGAGTACCAGCGATTGGAGTTCTAACAGACTTTCGCCCGCTCCCAACGGGATGAAAGGCTAGTTCTCAGGGACTAGCAATGCCTCGAAAAGCCGCTTGGCGGCACTCTTTAACTCTCAATCTGTTGTTGTTAATTCTTATCCACAAAGAGGAAATTCCAATGTCTCATTTTAGCACTCTCCGGACCAAAATCACCGATGCCGAAATCCTCAAAGCTTCTCTCCGCGACCTCGGCATTAGCGTGAAAACCGAAGCCGATGTTCGTGGTTACAACGGTCAACGGGTTCGCTCCGACATCGTTGCTGTTCTCGATGGCGAATATGATCTCGGTTGGTCTCGTAATACCGACGGCAGTTTCGATTTAATCGCTGACCTCTGGGGTGTGGCCAAAAAACACAATCAAACCGAATTGATCAACTCGATCAACCAAAAATACGCTGTGAACAAAACCCTATCCGAAGTGAAACAGCGCGGTCTGCAAAACGCTAACGTTAAGCTAGTCGTTCAAAGCTAAGATTTACAGCGCGTTCCCAAGCCTAGGGGTTGACCAGTTCGGTTAACCCTTTTTTCTGTCTGTGGGGTATGTTAAGAATAGTAAAATTAACTTGACAAAAATGCTCCGACCCGAAGAAAGAACTAAACTCGATCCGACCAAAGACAGCGATTTTTATGCTTTTCCCCGCTTTGTCACCCACGTGGATGAGGGTTTTATCGATCGATTAACCGCTCTTTACCGAGAGATCTTATCGCCGAATACGCGCATTTTAGACCTGATGAGCAGCTGGGTGTCCCATTTACCGGAGGAGATGGAATTTGAGCATATCGAAGGTCACGGGATGAATGGGGAGGAGTTAGCCAAAAATCCCCGCTTGCATAGTTATTTTGTCCAGGACCTCAATGCACAGCCAAAATTGCCCCTAGGGGATAGTTCTTTTGATGCGGTGTTAATAACGGTGTCGGTGCAGTATTTGCAGTATCCAGAGGCGATTTTTGCGGAACTGTATCGCATTTTAAGGCCTAATGGTCTGGTGGTGGTCAGTTTTTCCAATCGGATGTTTTATCAAAAAGCGATCGCTGCTTGGCGCGATAATAGCGATTTAGGCCGGGTAGCGTTAGTGAAATCCTATTTTAAATCGGTGGCGGGATTTAGGGAAGTACAGGCGATCGTTCGTCCTGCTACTACCCCCAGTTTCCTACAAATGTTAGGAATTATGGTCGCCGATCCCTTCTATGCAGTGATAGGGAAAAAGAATCCTCTCTAGGATTGTCATCATCGTTAAGTAGGGAGGCACAATTATTTGTAGGATGGTTTAGCGGTAGCGTAACCCATGCAGGCGTTGGGTTTCATGCTTCAACCCAACCCACAAGATCAGCGATAACCAATTAAACCTCGATCAAAAGCAGTATCAGTATTATGAGTACGAGCTAGGCAATGATCAAATCACCATCTGGTTTTTGCTGTTCTCCATCACCCAATTTAATAGTCAATATATTTCAAATCCTCGAACAACAGACTTTTTATTAGTTATTCCATTTTTAGCCCTGAAATATATGATAGCGATGATAGTTTAAAAAATCCAAATCCGGTGAGAAGCGATCGGGAACATTTAAAGTTTTACCGCGATAGTTGATAAAATTTAGTTCTAACGTCTCGCTACCTTGATCCTGAGCCTTTTTTTCGATCTCATGACCAATAATTAATCTTAAATCCTCATCGAAACTAATTAAACCTCGATCGAAAGCAGTATCATGAGTACGAGCTAGGCACAGGCCATTATGAGGGTTTAAACGCTGTTCAGGAAATTGACTCCAGGGTAATATATGACTAGCTGTTAGTAAAAGAGGAATGGGATTTCCTGTAATACAGCAACGATAGTTATATAGGGCTAAAATTGTCTTTCTGAAAAAGTTTTGTCCGATTCTAACTTTTCTAATTGCTTCGTTTTCTGTTTTGATATTTTCCGAAAAATCAAGTCTAGTAAAATCCTCTTGCTGCTCGTTGATAACTCCTAAAAGAACCTGTAGTTTTTCCTCACTTTCTAGGGCTAATTCCGTCCAGTTATCCTCGAACTCCTGCCAGATTTGCCGATCAGCTTTACTGATACCTTTTAACCCCTGTACTCCTCGCAATTGATGCCTGGGATCGAGAGAACCAAAATTACATAATTTCATCACCAAGGCCGATGGTGTTCGCTGTAACTTTTGAGCGACTTCGATAATAACAGGATTATTGGTGTGGAATTGTCCATAGGGAAATTTATAGTATAAATTGAGAGCGATCAGCAGCTCATCCCTTGTCCATAAATTCTTAGTCATAACCCCTAAAAAATACCACCATCAGCCCTGAAATTACTGCTCAAATCAAATCAGGAAAAACTTCCCGCACTGCTGGATGAATTAACCGATGATTGGCCACATTTAACCCCTTAGCGAGGGAAACATCTTGATCCAAAGCTTTTACCCCATGGTCGGCTAATTTAATAACGTAGGGAAGGGTACTATTATTTAAAGCTTGAGTTGCCGTCCAGGGTACTGCTCCTGGCATATTAGGCACCCCATAATGTACTACTCCCGACTCCAGGTAAGTCGGTTGACTGTGGGAAGTGGCCCGCAGGGTTTCCACGCAGCCACCTTGGTCCACTGCCACATCGACAATTACGGAACCAGGGTTCATTTTGGCGACTAAAGAGCGAGAAACTAGAGTCGGCGCTCGTTTTCCTAAGACTAGCACGGCCCCAATCAATAAATCGGCCTTAGGAACCACATCTTCTAATTGTGCCGAGCTACTATAAAGCAATTCTACCCGGGAACCGAATAAAGTTTCTAAATAGGCCAAGCGCTCGACGTTAATATCTAAAATAGCTACTTTTGCCCCCATACCGATGGCAATTCTGGCCGCTTCCGTACCCACCACACCACCGCCAAGGATAACCACTTGTCCAGGACTCACCCCGGGGAAACCCCCCAGTAAAACTCCCCTACCTCCCTGTTGTTTTTCCAGATAGCGGGCCCCAAATTGTACTGAAAGACGACCGGCAATAACACTCATGGGAGTTAAGAGAGGCAAACGACCATCAGCAAGCTCGACCGTTTCATAAGCGATCGCAGTTGTTCCCGACTCGATTAATGCTTCCGTTAAACAGCGCTCGGCTGCTAGGTGTAAATAGGTGAAAAGGAGAGCCTCCTTGTTTAAAAAGCCGTATTCTGCTTTAAGCGGCTCTTTAACCTTGACAACTAGCGGTTTATCCCAAACTTCGGCCGCTTTTTCCACAATTTTGGCCCCGGCTTTTTGGTAATCCTCATCGCTGAATCCGGCACCTAATCCGGCGGCCGTTTCCACAAATACCCTGTGACCGCGATCATTGAGTACACGCACACTACTGGGACTTAAACCGACGCGAAACTCTTGATCTTTAATCTCTTTGGGAACACCTATTTCCATGGTTTGCTTCTAGGGGACTATTTCTAACTACTTTAGCCTGTTAGTCCTAGTCTGCGAGTTATCAGGCATACTATTTGGGAATTTTAGCGACTTTTTTGGTATTCTTCGAGCAAATCGATTAAATCTATCTGACATTTGCTGGGTAACAAATCCGCTAGAGAAACTTGCAGATGACCACCTCCGAGGGTGACTTTTATCTCCCGCAGGATAGACATGACTGCATTCTCACTTAAACTGTCGTTTTCGAGCAAAGGGAAGACTTTTTCGGCAACGACGCTGTGTAAATGTGCTTCCCGGAGATAGAGATGCCATTTAGCCACGTCAATGTAGATATTGTCGCCGATTTGAGCCGCCAGATTTTCGATGTCCTGAGTTGTGTTAGCCATGGGATGTTACCGAGTAGTTAGCGATCGCCGCTATATAAATCAAATGTCCCACCAATAGAATAGCCCAAATTCCTGTGAACAGATTTAACCAAGTCCAATCGGAAAATTTAATGATATGAAAAAACCACAACCCTGAATTAATCGCTAAAAAACCCGCCACATGAACGGCGAAATTCATGCGATCATCTAAACGTCGGAAAGCGGGATCGTTTTTGCGATCGGGTTGACGGGGCCAACGGGGAGGCATAAGCAGTGATCAGTTGTCAATTATCAGTTATCAGTGTACCGGTTTTTTTAGCTAAGTTAAGTTGCCAGAGTTCCTATCCTAACCAAGAAGTTAATTTTTTCCTATCACTTATCTACTGGTGGCGATTTCCACTTCGGGTAAGATTTCTAAAGATAAACGGGTTCTGACAGTGCCAGAAAGACGTTTAAGCAGTTGTGGGCGTAAATCGCGCAGAATATAGATTAATTCGTCTCCGGTGCGCCATTCTTCCCTTTCTGTGACTACCTGTAGGGAATTATCGCGACGCAATAGTAGGGGCAGCAGTTCGCCATTTTCGATTAATTTAGTTAGTCTGGTCTGTTGTTCGCTCAAATCATCGGCTTTAAAGATGGTTTTACCTAATTTAATCTGATTATCGTCTAAATACTGATTCCATTCCTTGACCGAAAAACTAGGGAGAAAAACCTGATTAACCTTATTTTTATCTGGGTTGGGGGTTCCCGCAAAGGCAGCCAACACCCGGGGAGGATGAAATTCCTCCCCGGCTCTCTGGGCTAAAACCAGATTAACCTCGCTATTATTAGTCAAAACCAGAAAAGTCCCCATGGATTCGATGCCCGCTTCTTGTAGTATTTTCGTATCAAGTGCGCTACTCTGCAGCACCGTTAAACCCTCTTCTTTTGCTTGCTGACAGGCCCTAGCATCCGTATCGATTAAAACCACGTTTTCCCCTTGTTCTTGGAATAAACAGCCGATTAAGCGACCTAGGGGATTACAACCGACGATTACTGCCCCCGTTGCCGCAGAAGAAGTGATTTTTAGCCCTTTTGCCACCCACCGCGCCGTTAATCCCTGAATAAAAACGGTCATTAAAATTGTTAAAAAGACTAAAGCTTTGATCGCTTCACCGCCATTAATACCGGCACGGGTGAGTAAAATGGCAAATAAAGAAGCTACGGAAGCAGAAACGATTCCCCTAGGAGCAACCCAAGCGATAAATAACTTATGTCGCCAATTTAGGTCACTTTTTAGGGTACACAAAGCCACACTCAGGGGACGCACCACCAGCATCAAGACTAACACCGTCAGGACGCTGCCCCAACCCAAAGCGATGACACTGGCGATCGAAAGATCCGCCGCTAGTAAAATAAACAGTACCGACACGCAAAGAGTCGTTAATTGACCCTTAAAACGCCTTAATAACCGCTCATCGGGAACTGCCGCCGCTTTTAGCACAATTCCCGCCATTACCACCGCCATTAACCCCGATTCACTGCGACTAAATTGCGATAAACCAAATAATCCCCAGACTCCCGCTAAAACCACGAGATTCTTTAACTCAAAAGTCAAAAAATTGCAAGTTTTTATAATAAAACTTAATAATCCGCCTCCAGCAATGCCGATCGCCGCCCCGATGCCTAAACGCAGGGTTAAACCAGTGATAATTTCCATGGGACGGGAATGACTATCAATAATCGTATTTAGCACCACTACGGCTAAAATTGCGCCCACAGGGTCGATTAATACCCCTTCCCCTTCCAAAAGCGTCGCCACCCGTCGATCTACGGCTACTTGCTTCAGCAAAGGCCCGATCACCGTCGGACCAGTTACCACCACTAAAGAAGCGTAAAGAAATGCGATCGGCCAGGGAAATTCCCCCAACCAGTGGGCTGCCATACCGCCACCGATGAGAGTGATGGAAGTACCGAGGGTGACAAGATTGCGTAAACTGCCAGAAACTCGCCCTAATTCCCGTCCGCTTAGGCTTAAACCGCCTTCAAATAGGATAATCGCCACAGAGAGAGCAACAAGGACTTCTAAGCCAATTCCCAGACTTTGGGGCTGTAAAATTTCCCAACCATCGGACCCTAAAGCAATCCCAAAAATGAGCAGGAAGACAATACTGGGAACTTTCAGGTATTCGGCGATGACTTGGGCTGTAATCCCCGCCACCACAGTGATGACAATTTGCAGGGTAAGGGCGAAAGATGGATCCATGTTTAGCGATCGGTTATCGGCTATCGAGGCGGGGTTATGGTTGGGGTTTAATCATTCTAATTATAGTTTTGATTCCCGCTTCGGCCCGGTCGGGAGGAAATAAGCATAACAAGCTCCAGAAAACGGGTTTCTTCAAGAAACCCGCGTTTTCTACGGCAATTAAGCCTTATCACTGCCTTGCTTTTGCTTTAACTGGCGTTTAACCAATGCACCCAAGCCTAACAGTCCCAATCCTAGAACGGTACTAGGTTCGGGAACTTTCTGTCCTGTTACGGTTAAGGGAAAAGAAACCCCTTGAGCCGGATTACCCTCGCTGATGGTAATCCAAGCATTTGGGGCAGCCGGGGTGTTAAACTGCCGTGCATTTCCATTTACAGTTACAGGATTTCCTCCTAAAGTTGTCATTAGATAAGGAGTAAAAGCAGTTGTACCTCCTGTGGGTGACAGCCCCGTTAGTTGGTAGTCTGCCCAGTAAGTTCCTGGCGCGAGAGTAAGACCAGAACCACTGAAATTGGCGGCAATGTTCATCACTGGGCGTTGGGCATTGTTTAACACGCCATTGAAAGTGCGGTAAACGCCAGTCCAGTTAGTAGATAGTAGATTTGTGGACGAACCGAGAATATTACTTCCGGCAAGACCCGGGGCATTATCCCAAATATTAACTGAGATGCCAGTAAAAGGTGAAGTGGGGGGAAACCCATAAGTTGATGTCATGTAAGCCATCACCGATACCGTATCGATCGCCCACAGTCCTGGATCAGAAATGGTAAAGCTTTGTGCCAAACCCCGGACACTGCTTGCATTCTGCCCCCCTAAATCCACAGTAGCAGAGGCTTGACTGACATCTGAGCCGTTGAATCCTGCGCCTGGGTTGGTGACGATATTCGTCTGGCTAAATAGAGTGGTTGCCTGTGCGGGCAAGCTAATTACTGTTCCTAGGGTGACAGCAGTTGCCATGCCGATTGTTGTACCGAGAAAATCTGAGAAAAGCTTTAAGGGACGGGAGCGGCTTAAGAATGAGCTTTTTTGAGTAGCCATCGGTTTATTCGGGTAAATTATCTGAAAAAGCCTATCACCCCCCCCGATTTTGTCAAGTATCGCTGTTTTTATCAATTTTATAGGGTTTTATCGATGTTTTTCATCTCCAGAAAACGGGTTTCTTTGAGAAACCCGTTTTCTAGTTGAGGGGGAGTTTCTTTGAGAAACCCGTTTTCTAATGTAATCGCGTAGTGCTATATCATAGACTTATCAAACTTGACAAGTCTTGTCTATGCCTTCAATAGAATACCTAACTGACCAAAACGGACAAACCAAAGCCGTTGTTATTCCGATTGAACTATGGAGACAAGTATTTCCCCAAGAAGATATGTCTTGTGAAGAGTTCACCGAAGCAATAGAAGACTACTGCCTTAACCAAGCGATGGATGAGGCACAGCAGAGTCCACTATTGGATATCGAAGAGGCACTGGCTTATTTGGAGGAATAGATTTACCTTGAAGGTTCAATATCGAAAAAGATTTCTCAAAGATTTGAAGGCATTGAAAAACCAGCCTGTTTATGAACAGATTTTACAGCTTGCTTTTAGAGATTTACCCAATGCCAAGTCATTGCAGGATATTGGTAATGTCAAGCCAATGAAGGGAGCTACCAATCGCTACCGAATACGCCTTGGTGAATATCGATTAGGAATAGCCGTTGTTGATAATAACATTGAGGTAATGCGGCTCCTACACCGACGTGAATTTTATCGCTACTTTCCCTAAATATTCATTAATTTAACTAAAAGTGAGCCATTATTGAGTATAGATTCAGCCCTTAAGAATATAGTTGAGAATATGCCCGATGATCTCAAAACTGAACTTTTACATTATGCTGAATATTTGCTCACTAAGTCTGACCAAACAGAAGAAGATAAACCAGCAGCAAAAGAATCCGTAACTGTTAAAAGAACTTTAGCTGGTTCAATAAAAGGAACTTTCGTTTTATCTTTAGCTAATGACTTTGATGCTCCCTTAGAAGACTTTAAGGACTATAGTTAATGAAGAGTGCTTTAATAGATACAGATACTCATGTCTTTATCTAGTTAGCTGAGGATGACCCAATTTTGCCGGTTTCGCTGCGAGATAGTCTTGAAAATACCGATAATGTTTTTGTAAGTATTGCTAGTTTTTGGGAAATATCGATTAAAGTAAAAATTGGTGGCTCTCTCTCTGTTCTGAAATGACCATAACTCAAAAAGATTGGGATTGAATGGCTGTGATTACCACCGTATTGATAATATCGGGAACGGTACAACCGCGACTGAGATCATTGACGGGTTTTTTTAATCCCTGTAGGATTGGACCTATGGCTAAAGCTTTTGTTTCCCGCTGCACGGCTTTATAAGTATTATTACCTGTATTCAGGTCAGGAAAAATAAACACTGTTGCTTGGCCCGCCACCTCTGACCCCGGCATTTTTTGGGCGGCTACTTCCCTATCCACGGCCGCATCGTACTGAATTGGCCCTTCTAGCTTCAAATCGGGGCGTTTTTCCCTAGCGATTTTGGTCGCTTGTCGTACTTTTTCCACGTCTTCTCCCTGGCCCGATTGACCCGAAGAATAGGAAAGCAGGGCGATTCGCGGATCAATTCCGAATTTTTGGGCGGTTTCGGCAGAAGATAGGGCGATTTCGGCTAATTCCTCGGCACTGGGGTCGGGATTGACCGCACAATCCCCATAAACCAAGACTCGATCCTCTAGGCACATAAAAAAGACCGAGGAGACGATCGCACAATCGGGCTTAGTTTTGATAATCTGGAGTGCAGGCCTAATCGTGTGTTGAGTGGTATGCACCGCCCCCGATACCATACCATCAGCATCGCCTTGATACACCATTAAAGTGCCAAAATAGGAGACATCCTGTGCATAATCCCGGGCCATATCGAGATTCATTCCCTTGGCTTTTCTCGCTTCGTAGAGGGTCTGCACATAGCTTTCAAAATGGGGACTAGCCACGGGGTTAATAATTTGCAGGCGATCGAGATCGAGAGTGATACCATGTTTTTTAATCACCATTGCAATCTCGTCCGGTTGTCCCAAGAGGGTTAAATCGACGATATCCTGTTCGATTAAAACTGTGGCTGCCTGGAGGATGCGCGGTTCGGTTCCTTCGGCCAAAACGATGTGACGTTTTTGCGCTTTGGCCTGTTGTACGAGATTATAGGTGAACATCTTCGGGGTAATCCCCTGAGTCCGCAAAGTGCGAATTTGCGCTTCTAGGCGATCGAGATTGATGTTACTGTGAAAAAGCTGCAGACTGAGGTTAATTTTATCGTAGTCCGTCGAGGTCAGGGTGGTTCGCACATCGTGGATGTGTTCGGCCGTGGTGTAGGTATCGGTGGTGACGGAGAGAATCGGTAAGGGATCGGGCAAACCGTCAATTAAACGGGCGATCGAAGGATTGAGGTCATGACCTGCTGTTAAGACTATACCGGCTAATTGGGGATAATTGGCCGATTGGTGGGCCTGTAACATCCCGATAATCACATCGCCGCGATCCCAAGGGGTGATAATTAAACTATCTTCTTTTATCCGCTCTAGGGCATTTTGCATCTGCATGGCCACCACCAGAAAGTTACTGGCTAAACTATCTAATCTGTGCTGTCCGTAGAGAACTTTTGCCTGTAATTGTTGGGCGATTTCTGCCACTCGCGGGCTGCTAAGTTTGGCATTGTGGGGAATCACTCCTAGGGCATATTCTTGGGGGGGAAAAATTTTAGTTAGGGTTTTCCGTAATTCCTCTATTTTTTCCTCTTCAGCTTGATTGATAATAATTCCAATTACCGTACAACCTTTATCCTGGTAGGTGTCGCAGGAAATCAGGATCGGACTAAGGGCATCTTCGACACTGCGCTGGTAGGCATTACCTAATATTAAGATGGGATGGCCGAGATTTTTGGCGATTTCTGTATTTAGTTCAAATTCAAAGGCGGAATTTTCTTGCAGATAATCGGAACCTTCACAGAGGATAAAATCATACTTATTTTCTAAGTTTTTAAACTTTTTGATAATTTTTTCGATGATTTCATCAAATTTTTGTTGTACCAATAACTCCTTCACTTCGTCATAACATAAACCAAATGCCTCTTCGTAGGTTTGTTCTAATTTAAAATAATTGAGGATTAAGTCAATGTCTTCATCCCGATGACCTTCGGAACAGTCGAGAACAATTGGCTGGAAAAAAGCAACTTTATTAGTTTTGCGGAGAATTAAGTCGATAATTCCTAAAGCTACTAACGCTCTACCGCTTCCCGTTGCCGTCGTGCTGATATATAAAGAGTTAGTCATGGGTATATGAAGAATAATAACGAATAACGAGGGTGGTTTTGATCCCCCCTTAATCACCCCCTAATAAGGTGGTTTTTATCCCCCCTGCCCCCCTTATTAAGGGGGGATTAAGGGGGTGAATTGTTGGGAAATTTTCAAGTAAACTATCTTTATTTGTTGGCTAATCCAGAGATTTTTGTCCCAGAGCGATCGCTGTTTAAATATCTACTAGAGAGTGATCGACTATACCTTGTAATCTAGCAGTTATTTTGTCCGATGGCTGTTCACTGGTAACATTTTTTCCATGAACTTGATTGAATTTCCTCAGATTACAATAAAGACTCCTGAAAATCTTATCACTGGCTTTCCAGCTAGGGCTTGATTTTTCATAAAGATTTAAGCTTATCTCCCTCCGCTTGCCATTAAATTTTAACTAGAGGCAATTACCCCAGATTGTTGAAACCATTGGCTAATTCCGGCGGCTAAAACTTGCGCTAATTGTTTTTGTGCCTGAGTATCGGTAATCCATTCAAATTCTTGAGGATTACTCATAAATCCTAACTCTAATAACAAAGAAGGACTACTATAGGGACGAGTTAAAGCTAAATTATTCCAAAATACTCCATAGGAAGGACGGTTAAGATTTTTGGTTAAATAATCGTGGAGAAAAACTGATAGATCCGCTGCCTGGGGATGATACCAAAATATGCCAATTCCTTGAGTATTTAAGGCATCTCCATCATCGGGTAAAGCATTATAGTGAACCGATAGTGCTAGGGTTGGTTGCAGATTATTAATCATCTCTACCCGTGCCGGTAGGGATAGTTCGATGTCCGTTTCTCTGGTTAAATAAACTGTTGCCCCCAATTTTTCTAACTCCCGTTTAATTAATTTAGACATAACTAAATTAATCTCTTTTTCCGTGTAACCCGTTGGACCGACAGCACCAGTTTCTTTACCTCCGTGTCCGGGATCTAATAAAATAACTTTGCCCTGTAAATTATCACTTTTTTCCGGGGGATGACGCAGGGTTAAGATTAAATTTGTCCCCTGATAACGAAGACTATAACCCCACTGTTGTTTTTGATTAAGATTAAAAGTGTATTCTATCGTGGTCGGGTTGATTTGTCGCCAATCTAAACGTCTGATTAAAGGATTATCCACCAGAAAAATTGTATCGGTTTGGGCAATGGTATTATAAAGGGTCAAAATAAATTTATCATCCTCTTGTCTCACGGCGATGGGTACAGGATGGGAAAGGGGGAAAATAATTTCCGTTGCTTGATTGATACTGCGAGAAGAGAGACCACGAATATTAGCATTATCTAGGACTTCATTAACTATTAAACGGGTTTCTCGCTCTAAAATCCAACCACCATAATCTAACCGTAACCAATCCCCTTCTTTCCCAGTGACTCTCGCTTTTGTGCCTTGGGGTAAAGGAGTTAAACGGGAATAATCACTACCCGGTCCCGTGCGTGCTACCCCTTGGGCAGCTATAATTTCAATCACTGGTAAATTTTGATCGCTAATAATATTAATTTCTCCTTGACCTTGTTGACTAATAGAGCGATTATTTAATTGTGCTGTAAAAATAGGTTTTCCTAAGTTAGCCTCTTGTTGAAACTGTTGACAACCTCGATAGTAACCAGTTTTATCCTCGGAATTCGCTTGATTAACATTAGTTAAAACTGCGGCATTACTAGGCAGTTTTGTGGTTTGAGTTTGGGGTAAAAGAGGCAGAATTTTATCTCCTAACTGCACAGAAACCTGAGCTTGGGGAGTGGCAATCGCACTAAAACAAATCCATTCCCCCACTAACCTCGTCTTCTGGACAGAAGGACTGAGAGAGTTATCAGCAAAAGCTAAGTCTTGGGGAATAACTACTTGAGTATCTAGACGAATTATTTGACGATTAATAGTTTGGTTTTGATAGCGAATAGTGAAATTATTTTCGCCAACTTGTAGGGGAAAACTAGGGGCAAAATATCCTTTAGCACTGCGTTGAATCGGTTGATTATTGAGCAAAACTTGACCCGATGGAGGAGCAGAACCAATAAAAAAGATTCTAGCGGCCGTGGTTTGATGATTATCGGGGGGATAAACAATCATCAATGAGGTAGATTTGGCGCTGATACTGTGATAAAAACCGATTAATAGGACTAAACCTAAACCGATTAAGATATTTTGCCCAAAAGTTCCCACCTTTAACCAGAATCGCCCCATATTATAACCCTCTTAGCTGACAAATATTATCCTAAGACAAATTCTGGAGGTTTGTTGTTCGTCTTCTCAGTTGTACTGCATTTAAACTGATCAGAAAATTTAGTACAAATGCTCTGACTCCCACTTCCCCACCACCCCACTTC
>NZ_JADEXY010000108.1 GCF_015206885.1 Microcystis aeruginosa LEGE 91341
TCCTTATTAAGGGGGGCAGGGGGGATCGAACCTAAAATCCATTTTTAATTTAATTATAACCAGCTTATTAAGTTATGATACGACAGTGGCACTGTCGAAAAAACAGCGAAAAATTCTGGACCAAATCTTCGAGCAGCCCGTCCGGTCAGATGTTGTCTGGACGGATATCGAATCGCTGCTGGAGGCACTGGGAGCAGAAATATCCGAAGGTAGGGGGTCGCGGGTGCGGGTAGCCCTTAAGGGAGTTAGAGCCGTCTTCCATCGCCCCCATCCTCGTCGGGAAACGGACAAGGGGGCTGTAGTATCAGTGAGGCGCTTTTTAAGCGAGGCAGGAGTGGAAAACGATGAAGTATAAAGGTTACGAAGCAGTAGTTTCTTTTGATGACGAGGTGGGTATCTTTTACGGTGAGGTGGCCAACGTCCGAGATGTTATCACTTTTCAGGGAGAGAGTGTAGCGGAATTGCAGCAAGCTTTTGCTGATTCAGTGGAAGATTACCTAGCTTTTTGTGCCGAGCGCGGGGAAAAGCCAGAAAAACCTTTTTCTGATAGTTTTCTGTCACAGCCACACCCGAAATTACACCAACAAATTTAGCAATAAGTAGGCTGGTTTGAGGAACGAAACCCAACACCCGATTATGTTACGCTACCGCTAACCCATCCTACAAATAATAGTGCCTCCCTACATATCAGGAGAGGCGCTGACTTGAAAATAGAGGCTGAAATAACGCCAATTCGTCAATCAGAATATTTTCATGCTTGGCGGTGCCAACTTTGGCATCGGGACCGCCGACCGCCTCCTGAAATATAAAGTCTCGATTACAAAAACTGACCTCTGAGCAATTCTCACCCCACCATAGAAACAGAAGCCCGTAGGAAAATCAGCCATGAAAGAACACGATGTCGTTATAGTGGGCGGTGGGTTAGCAGGATGCCGCGCCGCCTTAGAAATCAAACGCCTCAACCCGACTATCGATGTTGCTGTCGTTGCCAAAACCCACCCGATTCGTTCCCACTCCGTCGCTGCCCAGGGAGGTATCGCCGCCGCCCTGCAAAACGTTGACCCCAATGATAATCCCAAGGCCCACGCCTACGATACTGTCAAAGGGTCCGATTTTCTGGCTGACCAGGATGCGGTGGATATCCTCACCCAAGAAGCCCCCGAAGTTATCATCGAATTGGAACATCTAGGCGTGTTATTCTCCCGTCTCGAAGATGGACGCATTGCCCAAAGAGCCTTTGGCGGTCACAGCCATAACCGGGCCTGTTACGCCGCCGATAAAACCGGTCACGCCATGCTGCACGAATTAGTCAGCAATTTACGCCGTAATCAGGTAAAAATCTACGATGAATGGTACGTTTTACGCCTTATCCTCGAAGAAGGTACGGCTAAAGGCGTGGTTATGTACCAAATCGCCACCGGACAGTTAGAAATCCTCCGGGCAAAAGCAATTATGTTCGGGACGGGAGGCTATGGTCGCGTTTATAACACCACCTCCAACGATTTCGCCTGTACGGGGGACGGTTTAGCTTTATCGGCAAAAGCGGGTATTCCCCTAGAAGACATGGAATTTGTCCAATTTCACCCCACGGGACTCTATCCCGTCGGTGTTTTAATCTCGGAAGCAGTCCGGGGTGAAGGCGCTTATTTAATCAATAGCGAAGGTCGTCGTTTTATGGAAGACTACGCCCCCTCGCGCATGGAATTGGCACCCCGGGACATCACTTCCCGGGCCATTACCCTAGAAATTCGCGCCGGCCGGGGGGTAAATCTGGACGGTAGCGCCGGGGGTCCCTTTGTCTATCTGGATTTACGCCATTTAGGCCGGGAAAAAATTATGAGTCGCATTCCCTTCTGTTGGGAGGAGGCCCACCGTCTCGTCGGTGTCGATGCGGTAGAGGAACCGATGCCTGTACGTCCTACGGTTCACTATTGTATGGGCGGCATTCCCGTTAATACCGATGGTCGCGTTCGCTTAAGTGCCGATACCCTCAGCGAGGGCTTTTTCTCCGCCGGGGAATGTTCCTGTGTCTCTGTCCACGGGGCTAATCGTTTGGGCAGTAATTCCCTGTTAGAATGTGTGGTCTATGGGAGAAGAACCGGCAAATCGATCGCTAAATACGTCGAAAAACGCGCTTTTCCCGTCTTTAATCCCGATATTTACCTTCAGGATGCGAAAGAGGAAATCACCGCTCTATTGACCAAAAAAGGCACGATTCGCATCGGTCAACTACGTCAGCAATTCCAAGACTGTATGACCCAACATTGCGGCGTTTTTCGCACTGAAGCGACTATGCGCGAGGGAATTAAACAAATCGGCGAATTAAAGCGCCAATACGAGCAGATTTACCTCGATGATAGGGGGGATTGCTGGAATACGGAACTAATCGAGGCCTGGGAATTACAAAGTCTCATGGTGGTGGGGGAAATTATCCTCACCTCTGCCCTCAATCGTCAAGAAAGCCGAGGGGCCCACTCCCGCGAGGATTTTCCCCAACGGGATGACCAAAATTTCCTTCAGCATACCCTCGCCTATTATTCCCCCTCCGGCATCGATATCGACTATATGCCCGTAGTGATTCAGGATTTCACCCCCGTGGAACGTAAGTATTAACCTCTGGTCGGACGGTAAATGTAAAGTAATTTTACAAACTCCTTGGCATTTACCGAGATTTAGTTCTACACTAAATAAAGCAACGCGGGATAGAGCAGTCTGGTAGCTCGTCGGGCTCATAACCCGAAGGTCAGTGGTTCAAATCCGCTTCCCGCCATTACTTATAAAGCCGGTAGTTAACCCCCATTTCCCGTTAGGGAACATCGAACATTACCCGTTCAAGAGAGCGATTGGGGTCAATGTAGGATTGGCGAGAATGGAGACAAGTATAATTATCCATGATCAAGATCTGTTCTGCTTTTAAATAGAGCGGAACGTGATAGGCTTGAAACATTGCCAGAAATTTATCACATAAAGCCATTAAACGGGAATCTAGACCAGAAGCGATCGGTTTATTAATATCGGGGCTAAATTCCCGATAAACCAGCACATTATAGCTAAAGCGGATAATTTCGGCATCTCGTTGCCAAATTGGTGCAAAACAGCTTTCTTTCCCGTCCTTGGACATAAAATATTGCCGTTGAGCCGCCATAAAATGTTGTTCCTCAAGGGTAAAATGACGCAATAAGTCATCAAACTTAACCAAAGTCGTTGCACCCCCACCCCAACGATCCGGAGTTTTACAGCGCAAACAGAGGTATTTAGGAGGGATAGCTTTATAAGACCATTCTGTATGAGGTAAAAGCCCAATTCCTAGGGATTGTGCGTCACTTTTTCCCATAGCGTCAGGATTTGCTTTGATAGGATAGATAATCTCTCCGTTAGTTTGGATAACGGGGGTTGCTTGGGTAACATCCTCTAAACATTGGAACCAGCGATCGCCGCAAGGGTTATCGAAGACAAAAAAACCGTTTTTTTTGAGGTGGTTTTTTAGGGTAGCAGTTGAGAACGTAAGCATTGAAAACATAAGATTTTCCCCACTTCAATAGGTTGATACTTGCTATGAAAAAATCTGGGGTATGTGCTAAGGCAAGAGGTCTAATTAAAAAAAATTGCATAATATAAAGCTGATTGGCTAAGGCTTTCAGCTTTGGGGGAGGCTTTGGGGGAGTGGGGTACCCCAAACTTTTCGAGGAAAAAATTTGCGATTTTTGGTCGGGATGGTGTCGGATTTATCCTGTCAGCAAGTGATGGGTAAAAGAACGATAGCCTCTCAACCAGCCGAGTTGCTAGAATAGGATCGGCTTTGCTCAAATAGACAAGAACACGCCATGTCAGAAGCTATTACGATCGCCGATATTTACAAACTGTTTGAAAGAACCGAGGCTCAATTTCCCGAGTTCCAAAAAGAAGCCGAGCGCCGTAGTGCTGAAGCGGACCGCCGTAGTGCTGAAGCTGAACAACGAAATGCCGAAGCGGACCGCCGCAATGCTGAAGCCGATCGCCGTAGTGCTGAAGCCGATCGCCGCCGGGCTGAAGCCGATCGCACGATGGAAGAATTGAAAAAGCTGGTACGAGCCACCACCGAAGCCGTCAATAACTTAACTACCCCTTTGTGTCTTTTTATAGAAGAAATGGTAGAGCCGGCGGTTGTGCAGTTATTTCAAGAGCGGGGGATTGATGTCACCCAAACCATGAGTCGTTTAAAAAGTAAACGTCCCGGGGCAGCGATGGAAATTGATATTCTGGCGGTGAATGGCAGTGAGTTAGTGGCGGTGGAGTGTAAATCTCGACTCTCGAAGGATGATGTAGATGACTTTCTCGATCGATTACAGCGATTTAAGTTAGCCTTTCCCCAATTTCGAGACTTTCAGGTTTATGGCGCAGTAGCGGGGATTGAAATCGATCAGGGGATAGATAGTTATGCTTATCGGCGCGGTTTATTTGTGATTAAGCAATCAGGAGAAACGGTTAAAATCATCAACGATGCTCAATTTCGGCCCCTAGGTTTTGCCTGATTAGGTGTTTTTCATCATCAACATCTTGAAGGCTCTCCCCCTACTTATGGTGATCAGCAAACCTGATCGATCGGAGGGCGCAAGCCTTGCGCCCCTACATTATCAAATTTTGTTCACAATGTAGGGGCGAACTGCGTTCGCCCAAAAGGTACATTATCAAAGCGCAAGTCCCTTAGGTGTTTTTCATCATCTCAAAAAATAGACTAAAATAAGCTATCCCAAACCTCTACCGATCTAATCCCATGCCTAAGAAGAGTTATGGCGAAACTGTTGAAAAAAGGGTCAAACGCTTGTTTGAAGTCTTATTAGATCATGTGGCTCACTGTCAATGTGAGGATAATGATTGGGGAGTCAAGCTGGCTCTAGGGGAAGAGGGGAAGCTTTTGCAGGTTAAGACGAATGTGGCGGCTTTAGTACGCTTGGCAGAGCAGAAAGGGGAAAAATTAACCAAAGATCAAGTTAGGGACTCGATTAGCCACTATTTGGCCGATTATCTAGGCATTCTTCGGGATGAGCGTCACGAAAATGAAAAGCAGGGGTGTGAGGAATGGCGGTTCTCCCTAACTCTGTGGGCGAAATTCGGCGATAAGACAACAAATTTGACTAAATTTTCGGAAGAGTGGCATAAAAGGCGCTCTGAACCCTCTAAAAAAGCGGTAACTAAACCCGAAGCAACGGCTCAATCCTCCCCCCAACCCCTGACCACCTCTGGGCTAGTGGATACGCAACTCCCACCCGTGCGTAGATGGCAAGGACGACGGGAAGAATTGCAAGAACTCCAAACAGCGTTAGGGAATGACCATCTAAGGTTAATCGAGATTACCGCCGCCGGGGGTTATGGTAAAACTGCCCTGGCGAGAAAGTTTACAGATCAATTAACTGCTGATTGGCCGGTATTATGGGTTAATTTTAACCAGCCTTACCCTTTGGCACAGTTCGGACGGTGGTTATTAGAGGAGTTAAAACAAAATTATGATGAAAAATGGAATGATGGGCAATTAATAGACGCAATCAGCAAAGGGTTAACCGCTAAACCCTGTTTATTAGTGTTGAATAATTTGGAAACGGTACTAACTGCCCCAGTAAATTTGGTTTATCAGCAATTCTTGCAAAAATGGTTATACACAGAAAGCAGCAGTAAGCTATTAGTCACCAGCCGAGAACAGCTAAAATTCCCCGTCAATTTGCAAGATTATTATTATTCTTGGCCTTTAAAAGGGTTAAAAGAAGCGGATGCCATGCGTTATGTCACCGAAGATCACGGCTTAACGGGAAGCGATGAAGAATTAGCCCAATTTGTCGATAAAATGGGAGGCCATCCCCTCTTAATGGAACTGGTTTGTAGTTTGATGAAAGATAAGTTTGGGAAAGGGTTTTCTGTCACCGAATCGCAAAATTTAGGCTTAAATCTGTTTGAGGTGGAAGGTTATCACCGCGATACAGAAACCTGTGTCAGAGAAGTGATTACCGCCAGTTTAGCGCGATTATCGAAAGAGTTTAGGGAGAGTTTAACGCGGTTATCGGTATTGCGGGAGAGTTTTGATTTAGGGTTAGCGCAGGGATTAACCCCAGAAATAACTGAGGAAGATTTACGCTATTTAGCTCGTTTATCCTTATTACAAGAATTCCCCCCCGAATACAATGTAAAACGGCGACAGTTTCAGTTTTTGCCCTTAATTTCAATGGTGGTGCAAGATCAAGCAAATGCTGAAATATTGCGATCTTCCCATCAGTTAGCCTTAGATTATTTTATGGCTCATTTACCTAGCCCCCCCTGGGAATATTTTGCCGATGTGACAGCCTATTTAGAGGCGTTTTACCATGCAGGGGAATTGGGAGAATGGCAGTTAGCTTATGATATTTTGGATGAGGAACGAGGCGGAGAAGGGAAAAATAAATCGGTTGATAGTTTTTTAGATTTACAAGGATTTTATCGTAAGCAAGCCGAATTGTATGAGGAAATTATTGCAGGGAGTCAACGGGAACAAGTTTGTTATCGTAACTCGTTAAACCGTCTAGGCCTTTGCTATTATTACTTGGGGCAGTATGAAGAAGCGATCACCTATCTCCAGCAATATCACGACATCAGTGAAGAAATAGGCGATCAGCAAGGGGTGGCAATTTCTCTCGGTAATTTAGGCAATTGTTATAATTCCTTGGGACAGTATGAAAAAGCGATCGCCCATCACCAGCAACATCACGACATCAGTGAAGAAATCGGCTATCGGCAAGGGGTGGCAAATTCTCTCGGTAATTTAGGCAATTGTTATAATTCCCTGGGACAGTATGAAAAAGCGATCGCCCATCACCAGCAACATCACGACATCAGTGAAGAAATCGGCTTTCGGCAAGGGGTGGCAATTTCTCTCGGTAATTTAGGCAATTGTTATGATAACCTGGGGCAGTATGAAAAAGCAATTTCCTATCACCAGCAATGTCACGACATCAGTGAAGAAATCGGCGATCAGCCTGGGGTAGCAATTTCTCTGCATAATATAGGGAGTACATTGCTCAAACTAGAAAACTACAGCGAAGCAGAAAGCAAAATTCAAGCATCTTTAGTTATTTCCCAAGAGATTAACTTTAGAGTTGCAGTCGCCCACAGTTTAAAAGCCCTTGCGGAAATCGCCCAAAAAACTAATCGCCCTGAACTTGCCCTCAGCCATTGCCAACAAGCGCTTGAATTATGCCAAGAATTGGGTATTCCCTTGGTTAAAGATTGTGAGGAATTGTTAGGGCAAATTCAGGAAAACTTAGCAGATTCAGACAATAACTTAAAGCAAACCTGAGAAAATTTCATTTTTTATCTATAAAAAACAATGCCTGCCAAAGATATTTTCCATGACTGTGTAAAACACGCCCTAATAAAAGACGGCTGGACAATTACCCATGACCCCCTACGGATTCGTTTAGCAAGAGGTAAAAACCTATTTGTTGATTTGGGAGCAGAAAGACTATTAGCCGCAGAAAAAGGAACAGAAAAAATAGCCATTGAAGTTAAGAGCTTTACTCGTCCTTCTGATATGAAAGACCTTGAAGAAGCAGTTGGTCAATTTGTCGTTTATA
Source organism: Microcystis aeruginosa LEGE 91341 (assembly GCF_015206885.1). Classification (GTDB taxonomy): domain Bacteria; phylum Cyanobacteriota; class Cyanobacteriia; order Cyanobacteriales; family Microcystaceae; genus Microcystis; species Microcystis aeruginosa_H. Next base: position 7,578 of record NZ_JADEXY010000108.1, read on the forward strand.
CCCATCTCCTAAAGCGTTATTATCCCGAACATAAACTATTTTTGGCTGTTAGCGAAAACACCTGCAAAACAGTATTTGAAGAAGAAGCAGGTCAAACCTTAATTGAAGATGGTATTATTCAGTTATTTAGTTTCGATCCCAACCAGGAGGTAATTGTACGATGGATTCCTTAATTGCCCAATATCGGCAAATTATTGAAAAAACATTCCAAGATTATGCCGACTTCCTCGACACTGATCGCCAAATCCAAATCGAATTAGTCCTAGATCAAACCCGCGATCGCTATTTATTGGTTGAAACAGGTTGGCAAAATGGTTATCGAATCTACGGAACCCTATTACATATTGATATTATTGATCAAAAAATTTGGATTCAACACGACGGAACTGAGGATGGTATTGCCGATGAATTAGTAGCCGCAGGAATCCCTCAAAACCAGATTATTTTAGCCTTTAAATCCCCTGAAATTAGACCCTATACAGGCTTTGCTGTGGCTTAACGTTCAAATATGATGGACAATTCTCAAAACCGCGATCGCCCACTAAATAAATCACTATTAGAAGGAGATTAGAAACTCTTGATAACCCAAGTTAGCCATGAAAATCACCTACTTTCAAGATACGGACACTCTATATTTAGAGTTCAATAACAATCCTATTGTCGAGACTCAAGAAATCAATGAAAATACCTTGGTCGATCTTGATAAAAATGGGAACATTTGTGCAATCACCTTGGAACAGGCCAGAAGCTTAACGGATCTGAATGCTTTTTCCCTAGAAACTATTGTCGCGTCTCAATTAGCTTCAAGTTTATAAGAGTTGTCATAATAAAATTATTCTATAAACCCTGACGTGATATAATATATATGACATTTGGGCGCAAGCATTGCGCCCCTACAGTTGGACAAATTCGTTATTATCAATGACAACAACTTTAATCAATCATATTGAAATTACCCCGGAAACCTGTGGTGGTAAACCGCGCATCGCAGGTCATCGCATCAAAGTCCAAGATGTCGTTATTTGGCACGAACGTCTGGGAATGTCACCCGATGAAATTGTTTATCATTATCCCAGCATTACTTTAGCTGATGTTTACGCGGCCCTTTCTTACTATCACGATCACCTTGAAGAAATTAGACAACAAATCGCAGATGATGATGCCTTGGCGAAGGAAATGCAAGCTAAAACACCTTCTCTAGTCCAAGAAAAACTAAAAAAAATGAATGGACAATAAGATTAAATTTCACCTTGATGAAAATGTAAGCTATAGTATTGCTCTTGGATTGCGCCATCGAGGCCTTGATGTTACCACCACTCCAGAAGAAAATTTATTGGGGGTATCTGATGAAATACAATTGCAATTTGCCTTAGCCAATGGTCGCGTAATTTTTACTCAAGATACTGATTTTTTAAGAATCAATCAATCATCTATAACTCATGCAGGAATTGCTTACTGTCCCCAACAAAGTAAATCTATTGGTCAAATAATTCGAGGACTACTCTTAATCTGGGAAATTCTTGAACCCGAAGAAATGTATAATCACATAGAGTTTATATAGAACCGCATGAAAAAGTGAATTAGTATTTGGCAGATCGATAAAAATAATCAAACAGCTAATTTTGTCACTCTTTACTACGATAAAATTAAGGAGTATGAATAATGCAAACCGTCCAACTTTTTCAACAAGTCAAATTATGTGGAGATGTCCCCGACACTATTTTTAAAAAAGGTGATCAGGGAACAATTATTGAATATTTACCTCCTAATGAACAACAATCAGAAGCAGGTTATCTCCTAGAAATGTTTGACAATAACGAAACCCTTGACGTGATAGCGGTTCCCGTTTCTTGGATAACTTCTATTAACTAACGATTAGCAAAAATTCAGGCTACATTAGAAGAAGATTAGAAACCCTTGATCACCTATACCAACCATGAAAATTAAAGCGATTCTCAAAATTTAACTTTTTATCCTATTTGGATAAATTTCATGAGTACCACCATCAATCTTTAAATTATGTTTGAATCTCTAACCGAAGCCATTCCTTGACTTAACGCGAAAACAACAATTAACCGCTATATCGTTACTTTACCTAATATTTTGCTAGATTGAGAATCAGTTACACCTCTCTCAAGCCCTAGGTATTCCCCTTGTTCAAGATTGTGAGGAACTGTTAACACAAATTGATCCCCCCTAGTCCCCAAAAGAAGAATCTCCCCATGAGTAACCCTATTATCATTGAAACTGACTTAAAAGATATTCTCGCTAAACTTGATAATCGGTTAGAGCGAATCGAAACAAAACTGGAAGTATTACCGAAAATAGAGGCCGAAGTTTCCCAACTCAAAGAAGATGTCAAAGACTTGAAAGGAAGGGCAACGGCTCAAATATGGGCTTTGATAGTCACTGTTATCGGTGCAACTGTTGCAGCAATTATCAAATTTGGTTTTCTGACTAAAACTTAAATCATCATTAAAAACTAAGTTGGAACTAGACAAGTTCCAACCAGTAACAAAAAATTGACCTTGAATATTAACGACGGATTGGTGCCATCGCACCGTCGGCAGCAGCGCGAAAAGGTTCCACTGCCTCGCTATAATCGATCGGTAAAATAGCCACTACGTTATCGTGAGGACGGGGAATAATTACCCAGGTTTCTAAAGCTGCCCCCTCGGTTTTATTGACGGCTTCAATGCCGGCAGCCATAGCGGTTTTTACCTCCTGTACATCCCCACGAATATTGAGGGTAAAACGGGCGCTTCCTGCCCTTAAATAACCAACAATCGTGATCCGTCCTGCTTTTACCATCGCATCGGCGGCCGCTAGAATACCGGGGAAACCTTTTGTCTCGATCGATCCCACCGCGGGTTGGGCTGTCATAAATTAACTCCTAATAACAAAAATCAGATAAGTTCAATTGATAGAATCCAATCTATTTTCCAGTCTTTAACTATAGTCTAGTTTGGGGCCAATCGCTAGGGAAATTAACTGCGAAAACGGTCTGACTTAGCCGTATGCTGCACTGGTAAAACCGCCAGTACATTTTCTGGAGGATTCGGTACGATGTAATGACTGACCACATTACCACCAAAAGCGGTCATGGCCGCCGCTAATCCGGCCTCCACTGCTGGTTTAACCTCGGAAATCGGACCGCGAATCGCCACCAAAAATTCGCCCCTTTCCGCTAGATCGAAATAAACTAGGGTAACTCGTCCCCCTTTAACCATGGCATCCGCCGCCGCTAAAACGGGGGGAAAACCCAACGTTTGAATGACTCCGACCGCCTCGGGCATTTTTCCTGATCTCCTGCGAAAGCAATTTTACATTATACCCCGAACCTGTCTTGATATTTTCTTCTGGAAATCCTCGACCGATCGAGCCTGTTTTTTCTCTAAATACTGTTGATGGGACTGATCGGCCAGATAATAATCTCCTGCGGGTTCGATCAAAGTAACGATATCCTGCTGAAACTTTGCCGATAGTTGTAGTTGACCCTTGGAAGCAGTGGCGATTAACTTTTGTTGCGGGGTGTGATAAAAAATAATCGATCGATATTGTTCTCCCCGGTCCGGTCCTTGGCGATTTAACTGAGTCGGATCGTGAATTGACCAAAAAACGGCTAATAACGCCTCGTAGCCTATTTCTTGGGGATTATATTCAATTTGTGCCACTTCCGCATGACCGGTAATTCGCGATAACACATCGAGATAACTAGGATTGGGGAAATGTCCCCCCATATAACCCACAGAAGTGGCGAAAACCCCCGATAAACGCCGAAATGCGTCCTCGGTTTTCCAAAAACAGCCAGCCCCAAAGGTAGCTTTTTCGCCGTTATTCATTTCTCCTCACATCCTTGGCAAATTCCACCACTGCCTTTGTAATTGTTTCGCTTAAATTAGCATAAACTTTGGCAAAAGGGGGAGCTTTTTCGGTTAATCCTAGGATATCCGCCGTTACCAACACCTGACCATCACAATCCTCTCCCGCACCGATACCAATCGTCGGGATAATCAATTTATCGGTAATAGTGGCGGCTAAATTGGCGGGAATATGTTCTAAAACCAGGGCAAATACTCCCGCTTTCTCCAAGGCTAAAGCTTCCTCGATTAGTCTTTGTGCATCCGATGGAGTTTTTCCCTGCTGACGGTATCCTAACCGATGCACCGACTGGGGAGTTAATCCGATATGACCCATAACAGGGATGCCTATCTCGGTTAAACGGCTAATCGTCTCGATCATAGCGGGATAACCTCCCTCTAATTTTACCCCTTGTACTCCCGCTTCCTTTAACATTCTTCCCGCCGAGTGAATTGCCTGACTGACACTTTCCTGATAGCTGAGAAAAGGCAAATCACAGACAACTAAAGCTTGTTTTACCCCGCGAGACACGGCCGCCGCGTGGTGAATCATCGCCTCGAGGGTGATCGGTAAAGTGGTAGGATAGCCCAAAGCGGTCATAGCTAAGGAATCACCTACCAAGATAATATCAATTCCTGCTCGATCGAGCAGTCGCGCGATCGGATAATCCCAAGCTGTGAGGGTGACAATCGAGCGTTTTTGCTGTTTCCACTCGATTAATTTGCTGGTGGTGACTGCCATTGTTTATTCACTGCGGACAGCTTCGAGGATACGGGAAAAATAGAAACGAGTGCTAGTCATACTCGTCCGTTCAATTTTAAAGCCATTTTCGTTGAGAGCGGCGATAATAGTTTTTTCCTTGTGTTGATAAGCGCGAGTGGTTTTACTCGGACCGGGGAAAAATTGACCAATTTTCTTGAGAATGGTTAATAAACAGGTTTTAGGAGCAAAACTGAGGATTAAACGGGATTGAGCTAGGGATCCCAAATGTTTAATCATGCCTAAGGCTTCTTCTGTGGGATAGTGAATGAGAACATCCAGACAGATGACCGTGTGATATTGGCCGGTTAATGCTTCTAAATCTTGAACGGCAAAGGTGAGTTTACCAGTATCTGCTAACTCTTTGGCCGCTCTTTCCTTGGCTTCTGTCACCATTTTCTCGGAAATATCACTGGCGAAAATAGTTGCGCCCGCTTTAGCGAGGGGAATACTAAGACTACCAACTCCACAACCGGCATCACAGATTGAGAGATTAGGCAAATTGTCATCATTTTCTAACCAACCGATAACGGTATCGATCGTCTGTTGATGACCGATGCGAATATCTTTTTGTACTTTGTTAACTTCGCCATCCCCATAAATCCGGCGCCAGCGATCGAATCCTGTGGCGTTAAAATAGTCCTTGACTATGGCTTTATCGTCTAATGTGTTGGTCATAACGAAATCTAAACGAGTGGTCTCTGAGCTACGCCGAAGAGCGGAGATGGTTATTAGTTTATCCTACCGTGAAAGCCAGTTTTCCAACTGAATCATTCAGGGTTGCCGTCAGAACATAGATATTATTTTATTTCTCTTGCGGATTTGCAAGCTCTCAACTGTTGCCGCTGATAGCTGACTCCTGACTGCTAAGGAGAGGATCCAGAGTGATTGCAAGTCTGTGGAAAAGCTTAATTTGTTTTCCGCTTCACCGTTAGTTAACCTAAAGTGAATATCATGTAATCGTCCCAAGATCGATTAGTAAGGGTTCCATGTCAATTATCACCCATAGAACTAAGATCGTAGCCACGATCGGCCCTGCCAGTAATTCGCCAGAAGTCCTCAAGGAAATGATCGGTGCGGGGATGAATGTAGCGCGGCTAAACTTTTCCCACGGTAGCTACGAGGATCATGCGAGAGTTGTTACCCTTTTACGGCAAATTTCTCAAGAATTAGACAATCCTATCACTCTCTTGCAAGATTTACAAGGTCCAAAAATTCGCGTCGGTAATCTCCCCAATGGTTCGATTACCATCAACGACGGCGATTATCTCACCCTTGTACCCATGAATGAGTATCGGGGAGAACCGAACACCGTTTCGATCGATTATCCCTATCTGGCCGAGGAAGCAAAGCTAGATGAGCAAATTCTCCTTGATGATGGCTTATTAGAGCTAAAAATCGTTGAAATTAACGGAAAAAACCTAAAATGTCAAGTGTTGGAGGGAGGAATTCTCAAAAGTCGCAAGGGAGTTAATCTACCCCGTCTCAATTTGCGCTTACCTTCCATGACCGAAAAAGACAAACAAGACCTAGAATTTGGTCTTTCTCAGGGGGTTGATTGGGTTTCCCTGAGTTTTGTTCGTAAAGGAGAAGATATCAAAGCGATTAAGGCATTTTTAGCCGAGAGAAATCATGCGGATATGCCAGTGATGGCTAAAATTGAAAAACCGCAAGCGATCGAAAATTTAGAGTCAATTGTCGAGGAATGTGACGGAATTATGGTGGCCCGGGGCGATTTGGGGGTAGAATTAAGTCCCGAAAAAGTCCCCATGTTGCAAAAACGCATTATCAGACTCTGCAACATGAAAACTATTCCCGTCATCACTGCCACCCAGATGCTAGAAAGCATGATTCACAATCCCCGACCGACTCGGGCCGAGGCCAGTGATGTGGCTAATGCAATTATCGATGGAACCGATGCGGTGATGTTATCGGGGGAATCAGCAGTGGGAGATTTTCCCGTCAAAGCTGTGGCCATGTTGGCCAAAATCGCCCATGATGTGGAAGCGGATGTGAAGTTTGATAATGTTCCCCCCAATCAGTCCGATGAAACTCATGCTCTCAGTGAGGCTTTAGTGGCGATCGATCAAACCCTTGATCTCCGTTATATTGTTACTTTTACCACCTCTGGCTACACTTCGCTACTGGCTTCTAAGGAACGTCCCTCGGTTCCTGTGATTGCCATGACTCCCAACAAACGCGTCTATCACCGTCTCAACCTAGTCTGGGGTGTGATCCCGATTCTTCTTGACCATCAGGTGTCTGTCTTTGAGGATGTGTTAAAGCAAACCGAATCAATTCTACTTCAGAAAAATCTAGCCCAATCCGGCGATAAAATCCTGATTATGGCGGGAATTCCCATGCAGAAAACTAAAGGCACCAATTTCCTCAAAATTCACACCATTTCGTAAGTTCTAGGAGACAGGAGATAGGAGACAGGAGATAGGAGACAGGAGACAGGAGACAGGAGACAGGAGACAGGAGACAGGAGATAGGAGATTATTTCTATTTATTCTCCCCACACCCCACACCCC
>NZ_JADEXY010000109.1 GCF_015206885.1 Microcystis aeruginosa LEGE 91341
CAGGGGCTGGGGTGGGACTTGCCGCTACCACTGGAGGAGCGACTGGGGCCGTCACCACCGGCAAGGGAGCGGCGAGAGGCCCAAGGGCAGTATTAACGGTTCCTTTGCGGATATTTAGCTCTAAATCTCCACTTTTTAGGCTAAATTCACTGATATCCGTTGCTGCCAATGTTTTGATCAGTTCTCGAATTTCGTTGTAATCAATAGTCACCGCTCTGAAATCCCCCCGCAAATAAAAAGCAACAAATCCAAATTCGCACCCACCAAACCGTCGATTTTTGGCATCTAGCGGCTAAGTTTTGGGAAACAGGCTCAGAAACACTGGCTTTAGTCCTAAACCCGTCCCTAAGGCCTCATTTCTGGGCTTCTGATCACAATTATTCCCGTCCCAGATAGGAACCATCCCGGGTGTCCACTTTAATCCTTTCACCGATGGAAATAAACAGGGGAACCATCACCTGCGCTCCCGTTTCTACGATCGCCGGTTTCGTGCCACCGGTGGCCGTATCTCCCTTGACTCCCGGATCCGTCTCGGTGATTTCCAAGATTACCGAGGTGGGCAATTCTACCTCTAACACTTGCTCATTCCAAAAGAGAATATTGACTTCCATTCCTTCCTTCAGATACTTGGCTCGCTCGCCCATTTGTGCCGGGGTGAGAGTTGCTTCCTCAAAAGTCTCCATGTCCATGAAGACAAACTGATCGCCTTCTTTGTAGGTGTGCTGCATGGTGCGCTTTTCGATCGTGGCTGAGGGCAAGGTTTCCCCCGCCCGGAACGTCCGTTCTACCACGTTGCCGGTCTGGACATTTTTTAACTTGGTTCGCACGAAGGCCGATCCCTTACCCGGTTTGACGTGCAGGAATTCCACCACCCGCCAGACAGAGCCATCGATCTGGATGGTTGTGCCACTCCGAAAGTCGTTACTCGAAATCATGAAATGCTGTTTAGGCCAAGAAAGATCAACATTCCATTTTACATACTCGCCGTACCGAAAAAAACTTTTTTATGGGAATTTGTCTGAATCGAAGCGCGGTGGACTAACCTAGGGGCGGCAGCTAAAAGTAAGTTAGAATTAATTGACTGACTGACATCTGAGAAGCGATATCAACCATGACGGGTGTGGACTTACAGCAATTATTACTAGAAAAATGGGGTCGTTCCTACGATATCCAGCTACGACGCATCAAAGATAAGGTTCATGTCCAGGTAATGTGGAAATATCTCGAACAAGCTTCTTTTCCCCTCTCCGAGTCTGAATATCTGGAACATCTCAATGCGATCGCCAATTATCTCCACGAATGGGGTGGTGTTAGTCAATTTCAAGCTTTTATCCGCGAAACCCGCGAGCGTCCCCGTCTCGGTAAAGCGGTTAGTCTGCCCCTAGATCTCGGTGAAAGGGCATCGGAATGGCTGATCAGTGATCAGTGATCAGTTGTTAAGTAGTCGTGCAAAATTAATTTCCTAGTAAAGATAGGCACTCATGCAAGAGGCTTCGGCCGTGAGCTCAGCCGAACGGCAAAAGGCAAGAGGGGGTTAGATATGTGTAATTAATTTTGCTTAGGTACTTATAAGAATATTTCGGTGAAAAAGCGCTGATAAAAAGCCTCATCTTCTTGAAATTGTACCTCATACTAAATCCGTTGAGTAACGCACAGAAAACGGGTTTCTCCGAGAAACCCGTTTTCTACTCATGCCTTGGTTTCGGTGATGGGGAGTTGAATTAATTCAAAGAAGATAGAGGGGAATGATTGAAAGAGTTGATAAAAAATCGTGTCAGTTTTCATGATCTTATTTCTTCATCCGCGCTTGTTCTTAAACCGCATCAACGGACTGGTTAAACGATCGCAAAATCGAGACGATCCGATCAGCTTCCTGATTATTAAACATCCCATCTAGCCCTTCGGGATGGTTATCGGTAAAGGGAGGCTCGTAGAGCGCCCCCGGATTCATAATTCCGTTTTTAGTGAGGATATCGATGATATTTTCGATAAAACGGATTTGATTGGCCGAGAAGTTTGTCCCCTGCAAATAACGGGCAAAAGCTTGTTTAGCCGCTTGGCGTGCCGCTACGCGGATCCCTGCGGGATCGAGTCCGACGATTTCCCGGATCAAAAGCTTGAGGCTTTTTGTCTGGCCAAAAACCTCCTCAAAACGCTGACGGCTCTCAATTTCTGCGGCCGAAAATAGCATCTCCTCTAGAGCAGATAAATCCCTGTCCGTTAGGGGGATATTGCGCTTCAGCTTGGCAATTGCCAGGTGATCCTGATGCTGACGGATATAGGCCTCTACTTTCCGGCGATACTGTTCGCGACTAAAACCGGTCTGATGGAGGTCACTGAGCCTTGTCGAAGTGGTGGGAATATCGACAATCTGCACCGCTCCCATCTCATCGACAAAATCGGTGATCACGATCTGCTGCTTTTGGCGATCGATAAACTTGACCAGATCCCGGACACGCACCCGAATCCCCTCCACCATTGACGGCGTTGCTCTGGTCCACCAGTTTTCCGCCTGCACCTCGCGAATAAAGGCCAATTGCACTTTAATCATCGGTATATCGGGTTTAGTCTCCAGTTGACAGAGAATATCGCGCACTTTGTCCCGTAATCGCTCATAACTACGGTCGGCCTTGAGAATGGCTAATTGCAGTTTCACACAGAGAAGATCGAATTCCTTGGCCAGGGAATCCTCATTGGGCAGACTATTGGGTAAACCGGCCAAGGAGTCGGCAATGGTGGCCGCGTCCTCCGGACTCAGGTTGTCCCAACGCTGGCGCTGACTAAAGGTTTCCACCTGCGGCAAGCGACGACGCACGAGGAAATTATCCCGGGGCATGGTGGTGATGTGTTGATGGAGTGCATCGAGCAAACTCGTGTATAGGTCGCCGGATCGATCGACTTTGTAAGTAGAGGACTGCTCTCTTGCCCTAGGTGTCGCGCTTGGCCGGGCGGGAGCGAGGCGCGTTGCCAACTCGAGGCGATGTTTAACTAGGCGACTGGTGAGGCTTTCGGGTATTTTCTCGCTTGTTTCATCGATATCCTGCTCGAAATACTCGAAATTCCCGCAGAGGTCGAAGACCAGAAACTCGGTTTTATGGTTGCCAGGCCCAAACAAATCCTCACAGAGACGGGTCCCGCGCCCGATCATCTGATTGAACTTCACCCGGGAGAATACGGGCTTAAAAAAGACCAAATTGACCACTTCCGGCACATCTACGCCGGTATCGAGCATATCCACCGAGACGGCCAAAATCGGTTCTTTGTTGGCTTCGCTGAAGTCATCGAGCAGACTCTGGGCGTAATTGTCGTGACTGTCAATAATTTTGGCGAAATGGCCTTTGTAGTGGGGATAGTTACTGTTAAAGCGATCGCAGATACATTGGGCGTGTCGGTGATTACGGGCAAAAATAATCGTTTTACCCAATCGATCGCCACTATTGACCTTTAGCCCCCGTTGCATCAATAATTCTAACGCTTGATCCACGGTGTCGATATTGAACAACCAGTCATTAAAGGCAGCTGCGTTAATTGCCTGCGGTAGTTCGCCGCTTTCCTCGTCCCGGAACTTCTCCTCGTAGTCTAGCTGCTCCTGTGGGGTTAGCTCACTGTATTTAACCCCAGTACGCAGAAACTTAAACGGTACAGTAACGCCCTTGGGGGGGACGAGGTGGCCATCCCTAACGGCATCATTTAACTCGTAGGCGAAGGTAGGCACGCCCTGGGGTAGCTGGAAAATGCGGTAGGTGTCCCGGTCTATTTCCGAGCGCGCGGTCACTGAGCTTTGTCGAAGTGGCGTGGCAGTTAGCCCCACCAGCAGGGCATCGAAATAATGGAAGATTTCGCCGTATTTCTGATAAATGGAGCGATGGGCCTCATCGACGATCACTAGGTCAAAATAACCCACCCCAAAGATTCGCCCCTCTGCATCCATGCGATCGATGGCTTTGAGTATGGTTTGATAGGTGGAGAAGATGACGTTAGCCCCGGTCACGTCTTTGCTGCGGGTCAGATCCAGCACGGTAACGCTGGGTAGATGACGCTGAAAGGCTCGATAGGCTTGGGTTAATAGGGCATTGCGATCGGCCAGAAACAGGACTCGGTTTACTCAATTAGCGCTCTTGAGCAGTTCTACCAATGCGATCGCAGTTCGGGTTTTGCCGGTTCCGGTGGCCATAACCAAGAGGGAATTACGGGCGCACTTTTCTTCAAAGGTTTCGGTGATGCGGCGGATGGCCTCTTTCTGGTAGGGACGGCCGACGATATTCTCGTTAATGGCGGTGTCGCTGAGGCGTTTACGGTGGGAACGGCGGAAAATTAGTCGTTCTAGCTCGGTTTTTCGCAGGAAACCGAGGACGGGACGGGGGGGATAGGTGAGATCATCCCAGAGATAGGTTTCATAGCCGTTACTGTAGAAAATAAGGGGGCGTTGGTTGTAGTTTTTTTCTAAGGAGTCGGCGTAGAGTTTGGCCTGATGTTGGCCGCTGTCGGGGCTTTTGCTGCTGCGTTTTGCCTCCACGACGGCGAGGGGTTTGCCGTCGTCACCCCATAGTACATAATCGGCGAAACCGCGTCCGGTATCCCCCGGCTTTTGGATGGGCATCCCCTGCAGCTCGAACTCAGTGACGTTGGCTGCTTTGGTATCCCAGCCGGCTTCTCGGAGTAGTACATCGATCAGGTAGCGGCGGGTATCGGCTTCGTTGTAGTCGTGCTGGTCAGCGATCGCTCGATTTTGGGTGAGGAGGGCATCCCGTTCGGCCCTAGCGGCTGCCAGTTCGGCCTCGGTTTGGCGCTGTTTTGCTTCGGCCAATTGGCGCAGGGCATCGCTTTGGGATAGGCGTTTTTCCAGGTCTTGCAGTTGTTTGGGAGCGGGGGGTGCGGCCGGGGGTATCTTCTGGCGATCAAAGCTAATATCGCCCAATTTTCGCACTTCGACAAAGCTCAGTGACCGCCCATAGTAGCGCACGAGCCAGTAGGTGAGATGAAATAGTTCCTCGATCAGGTGCAGGGAGTCCCGTTCACTGATGGGGCTGGTATGGTGGGCGGCGTTGTTGCCGACTTTGTGGATGGTGCGAATTTTGCCGAAAAGTCCTGGTTTAAGGTTATCTTTAAAGGTTTGCTCGTGGATAAGAGCGCCTAGGCTATTGTCCCGGGGCGGTTGCAGGTAGGGGTCGTTTTCATAGAGCCAGCAGACCATTTGTTCTAGGACAAAACGGGTATAGAAGCAACTAGCCCGGGGGTTACTGAAGACTAATCCCTCCGCTTGGCTGGCATGATCGTAGATTGTCGGGAATTGATCTCGCAGGAAGGAGAAGTTTGAGTCCATATTGCGCTCCCCAGTCTATAACTCTATTATTCCCAAAGTTTTGGCTATCTCTATATTTTACCTGATTATTGTTTAACAGTTATATAAAAAACAGCAAGTTCGGTTATTTTATCTAGGTTTTTCCTTCGTGACAGTGTGAGATGATAGGAATCCTATACCGCACAGAAAACGGGTTTCTCGGAGAAACCCGTTTTCTTCTCATGCAAAAGGCAAAAAGGGGAATAAATAATCAGTTTTTAATAACCAGATTTAGTATTAGTTAATTGTCCAACGGTCTTTTTTAATGGTATTTCCCACAAGATTATGGTAGTAATCCACCGGCTGCCATGGCTACAGTTCCCCCCTAAATGCCCTTTGTAAAAGGGAATTAAAGAGATTTTCGGATTGTTCAAGGGCAGATCGATAATAACTCAATTGCTTCTCAACACCTTGACGGAGCTTGACATATTTTTTTTGTTCTTCTATGGGGGGGGTGAAAATCGTGAATTTTTTCAACTCTCTAAGATTAAGGGTCTTTTGAGCTACCCCTCTTGCTTGTTTATCTGCTTGTTGTCTTGTCCAATCTGATTGCATCATACCCAACAAAAATTCTGGCTCAATACTTCGAGAATCTGGTTTAATATGTGCAATGTGTCGCTGAAAACAAAAACGATTTTTGGTTCTTACCAATGCGGCATTTCCATAACTACCAACCGTTGTATAGAGAATGTCATTGATCTCGATAGGACAACGGGAAGTTAGCTCAAACCATGATTCTTCTGTGATATGCTTGCTTACTTTGAAATCAATTTCACCATTAACAATGTTGCTTACAAATATGAAAGGAATCCCCTCATCTGCCCAATTAGGAGGTTGATGTGTACCGTCAGTCACCCTATTGCAGACATTTTGAAGTTCACATATCTCCCACCCTTTCGGATTAGTAACAGGATCACCGAACATCTCTAGGAAAGTTGATCGCAATAACTCCTCAGTCAACCGAATCGCCTCTTTGCGCTTACGTCGCACCCCATCTGCTTTATCTAAAATCGCCGCAATTCTTCGCTGTTCTTCGAGGGGTGGAAGGGGGAAAAAAGTTCTTTTCAGAAAGCGGAAATGTCGGCTATAGCCGACATCAGGGAGATTCAGCGTATTCAGAAAATAATACGCAAATTTAGGGTCAATATTATTAGCCTCACTCAATACCTTGACACCATCAGCCCCTAAAGCGAATGGTTTGGTGACAAATTTGAATATTTTTGTATGGTCGCCAAACACCACACATGGAAGTCTTATATCGCATACAGCTTGGCGTTCGTTAGTATAACCACCAATCAAGTCTTGCCCCTGATCTATTATGGGAATATCTCCGCTTTCTAAATAATCTCCTTTTGGAATTTTGGTTTGTCCCCCTGTCATATCTTTAAAAGCTTTAGTAAATGGAATTACCTCCCAGTGTTTTGGAAAGCGCTTGTACTCTCCAGATAATAAATCTCTATTCATCCCAACATCTCCTTTAATGCGTGTAAAACCTTAACAATCTTATTTTCAAACATAAATCAAACATCCTTTCGGTGGACTAAAACGGTGGGTTACGACGGATTGTTAGATTGACTTTAACGCCTAGATTGTTGCCGTCTAACCCACCCTACCAATGCACTGTACAGAATATACATATTTTCATCGAGAATATGCAATAAAAACTCACGAACCGAACGGGACATATTCCACCTCATCGAGAATTCGTTGTCCAAAAAAAGGACTCAGTGACTCAGGTGTAACCAGATCTACACTCCGACCAAACAAGTCCTCCAAAAAGAAACATAAATCCATAAAATTATTAAACGTCTTCATCCCGGGTTGAAACACCACCAAAATATCCACATCGCTCTTCTCTGTCGTCTGCTCTGTCCGAAAAGATCCAAACAAACCACAGCGACTAACTCCCAATCGCCGTAATTCCCCTTGATTTTGCTCTAGCAGACTAATTACCTGTTGCTTTGTCGTTACAGTCATCACATCCCCTCTAAATGCCGACAAATCTTATTTCTCAGCATAAATCAAATATCCTTTCGGTTGACTAAAACGGTGGGTTACGACGGATTGTTAGATTGACTTTAACGCCTAGATTGTTGCCGTTTAACCCACCCTACCATGAACTCTTCTCCCCCCTTTTTAAGGGGGGTTGGGGGGGATCGGATGGCAGTGTGGCAAGCAAATCTAAGCGCGCTGCTTCCGGTGTCCCCGGAGGTACTTCCAGAAGCGACTCAATCTCCAGTAAAGCCGCCTCATACTCGGATTCGGTTTTGATAGGATGTAGGTCTAATGGCTGTAGATTTTTCATCGCCTAATCTCCTAACATTTCCTCTAATGCGTCTAAATCCTGACGAATATCAGCCTCTAAAGCCCGTAACTTCTGTAAAATCACCTTCGGCGGTTCATAGCTCACTTCCTCGTACTCTATCTCCTTATAACGGTTAATTGATAGATCATAAGCATTGGCCTGAATCTCCTCGCGAGGCACAAAAAACGCCTTTGCTTTGCGGTTACTATCCTTAGCGGAGTCGCGTTGCTGCCAACAGCGTAGCAAGTCCGGGATATCATTATCGGCAATCGGTTGGCGCTTATCATCGAGAGAAAAACCATCCGCCATCATGTCATAAAACCAAACGAAGTCAGTCCCCTTTTCCCTTACCCCCAGCTTCGTAAAGATGAGGATCGCGGTAGATACCCCCGCGTAAGGTTTAAACACCCCCGACGGCATCGATATCACCCCCTCTAGCTTATGTTCTTCCACCAAGATGGTGCGGATGTCCTTATGGGCCTTCGACGAGCCAAATAGCACCCCATCCGGCACAATTACCGCGCCTTTTCCCCCCGTCTTCAGCAACCGCAAAAACAGGGCCATGAATAATAACTCGGTTTTAGTCGTGTCGATGATTTTCGATAAATCCTTGGCAATAGTGGACTTCTCCAGCGAACCCTTAAACGGTGGATTAGCCAGAATCATCGTAAAACTATCCTCTACCCCGGCGTGATCCTCCGATAGGGAATCCCGGGCCTCGATAATCGGCTGCTCGATACCGTGTAACATCAGGTTCATACTGCCAATGCGTAACATCGTCGCATCGAAATCAAAACCGTGGAACATTTGGTTATTGAAATGCTCTAGGTTGCCGCGTTCATGGAGCAAACGTCCCCCCTCACTGTCCTTTAACTCCCGCACATACTCGGCAGCAGCTACTAAAAAGCCTCCTGTGCCACAGGCCGGATCACAGATAACCTCCCGGGGTCCCGGCGCTAATAACTCCACCATCATTTTGATAATATGGCGCGGCGTGCGAAACTGTCCGTTAGTCCCGGCTGTACTCAGTTTCGAGAGCATATACTCGTAAAGGTCTCCCTTGGTGTCCCGATCCTCCATGGGGATTTTTTCAATTTGCTCGATTACTGTCCCCAGCAGTGCCGGAGACGCGATGAGAAATACCGCGTCCTTCATGTGTTTAGCGTAGGTGCTACCCTTGGACAATTGCCCCAGATCTTTGATAAAGGGAAACGCTTCATCCCGGACAATCTGGAGCATTGTCTCGGCATCATCGATATTTTTGAAGTGGGACCAACGGATATGCTGTTGGCTGGGGGAAAAGGTGGGATTTTCGAGGTTTTCGCCTAATCGTTGGGACCTACGCTCCTTAGCTAGTTCTAGGTCATCTAGGCGCTTGATAAAGAGTAAATAGGAAATCTGCTCGATTACCGAAAGCGGGTTACTAATGCCGTTATTCCAGAAGGTTGTCCAAAGTTTATCTATTTTGGATTTTAATTCGCCGGTGATCATTGCTGTTTATTTGTTCACTGCTTTTAATATTGCAGTAATATTGTATAAAAATCGGGTGTTCTTGGGTTTTCTGGGTAAAATATATTCTAAAACCGGCGAGGGGGTGGAATGAACCACAAAGACACAAAGGACACAAAGATTGATCGCTTCTATATAAGTTAAAATTATCGAACAATTATGAAAGGAATTAACTTTGTGATTAATGAAAAAGGGGAAAAGAAAGCTGTTCTCATTGACTTAGAAGAATGGGGAGAGCTTTGGGAAGACTTTTCTGATATTTTAATCTCTCGTAGTCGAGAAAATGAATCAGAAATTTCTTGGGATGAATTAAAACAAGAATTAGAAACAGAAAATACATTCGATGAGTAATTATCAAATTCGATTGAAAACCTCTGCGGCTAAAGAATTTAAAAAATTACCTTCTTCGATTAGGCAACGGGTGAGTGACAGTCTTGAGAAATTACAGCAAGATCCCCGTCCCTCTGGTGTTGTAAAACTAAAAGGAGAAGATAAAATGTATCGGCTTCGTGTTGGTGATTACCGCATTGTTTACACTATAGAGGATAATGATAAAATAATAAAGGTTAGTAGAATCAGACACCGACAAGATGTTTATCAAGAATAAAAAATTAAAATGTCCATGTAAGCTAGGACGCATTTTAACCGCCTATCCTTAGATTAGCTGAATCTCACCCAACCGAACCTTATTCCACCGTGACACTTTTGGCTAAATTGCGCGGCTGATCCACGTCTAAACCACGACGGTAGGCGATATGATAGGAGAGCAATTGTAGGGGAACTACTGTTAAAATTGGCGATAATAATTCCTCAATTTCCGGCACATACAACAAATCATTAAAGACTTTTGGCGCTTCCGTATCGTTGTCAGCAACTACTCCCAATAACCGCGCATCCCTTGCTTTTGCTTCCTGTGCATTGGAGAGAACTTTATCATAAACTATCCCCGGCATCGCAATCGCTACTACGGGAACCTTTGCATCTAAAAGCGCGATTGGTCCGTGTTTCATTTCTCCGGCTGGATAGCCTTCCGCATGAATATAACTGATTTCTTTGAGTTTTAAGGCCCCTTCTAAGGCAATGGGGAAATTAATCCCCCGTCCCAAGAAAATAAAGTCCTGGGTGTCATTAAATTCATGGGCCAATTCTTCGATCGCTTTTTCCTGTTTTTCTAGGACAGTCTCGATCAATCTTGGCAGCGATCGCATTTGATTAATAATTTCCTCGATTCTCTCTAAGGACAAAGTTTGACGACGATAGGATAAATCCAAAGCTAAGAGATAAAAACCCAATAACTGGGCGGTAAAACTCTTAGTTGCCGCCACCCCGATTTCGATCCCCGCCTGGGTATTAATAATCTGATCGACCATTTGTGCTAGGGTACTTTCGGGGCGATTAGTAATACCGATAATCCGGGCCTGATATTTTTTTTCTAACCCTAAACGACGCTGTTTTTCCGTTTCCAACGCCGCTAAAGTGTCGGCTGTTTCCCCCGATTGCGTCACCCCGATGGTTAAAGTATTGGGCATCAGGGGGGTGGGTGCATAGCGAAATTCCGAGGCGTACTGTACCCTTGTGGGAATACCTGCCAACTGCTCAATCAAGTATTTACCCACTAAACTAGCGTGCCAACTGGTCCCACAGGCTAAAATCTGAATATGTTCTAAATTTTCGTAAATTTCCTCAGAAAAATTAAGATTTATCGGGTTGACATTATCCCCATTTTGTGCTGTCCAATGGGGATGCAGATAGGTCCCTAAACAGTCGCGCACCACTCCTGGTTGTTCGTGGATTTCCTTGAGCATGAAGTGACGATAGCCCTGTTTTTCTACGTTGGTCGGACTCCAATCGAGGACTCTGGGGCTTTTACGGACTCTTTTCCCCTCAAAATTATAAATTTCTACTCCCAAGGGTGTTAACCGAGCGATTTCGCCATTATCCAAGGACAGCACTGCCCGGGTATGGGGAACCAAAGCACTAACATCGGAGGCACAGAAAAACTCCCCTTGACCAAAACCGATGATTAAAGGGGCGTGTTGCCGCACCACAATCAATTCATCGGGATAATCGGGACTAATCACCCCTAGGGCAAAAGCACCCTCTAAACGCTCAATTGCCCTTAAAACTGCCTTGAGGAAAGGACTCACCCCCAAGTCTTCTTCATCGCTAGGTTTGGGTAGATAACTGGCGATTAGATGGGGAATAACTTCTGTGTCGGTTTCCGAGTCAAATATACAGCCTTTTTCCTTTAATTCTGTTCTTAATGCCTGAAAATTTTCGACAATGCCATTCTGTACCACTGCCACCCGTTGACTGTTATCGGTGTGGGGATGGGCATTACTTTCCACGGGTTTGCCGTGGGTTGCCCAACGGGTGTGACCGATGCCAATTTGGGAGGGATTAACTTCCTGTTCTAATTTTTCCCGCAGATTGTAGAGTTTTCCCTGGGCGCGGACTCGATGTAATTCACCTTCGAGAATTGTGGCAATCCCTGCCGAATCATAACCCCGATATTCTAAACGTTCCAATCCAGCTAGGAGAATATCGATCGCTGTTTGGGTTCCGATATAGCCAACAATTCCGCACATTCTTTCGCTGACCCCATTTAGGCTAAGTCCGATCTATTCTATCGCAAGCGTGGCGCTTATTTGCTTAGAGGCTCAAGACGCAGGGGTAAGGGTAAAGTTTCCCCTATAGGAGATTGGGGTGTGGGGAGAATAAATAAAAGCAATATAGATCACTCAGCAGCACACTTTGTTCTTTTTGTCAAAAAAACTTTCTCTTTGCAACAAAACTACACAATTGATTGATCAACGGGTTAGGTTTTAAAAGGCTCTTTAACCGTCATTTATTGCTGTTGCTGAATAGGTGAGTATAGATTTAGCAAGGGGTTTCAGGATCAGCAGACAGCTAAAAACCCAAAAAAGCACAAATAACCACATCATTTCATACTGTGAAATTATACTATAATCGCTGGAAGTATTGCAACCTCGTAAACAAATGAGAATTATTTTCAATAAATTCTTAAGAAAAAATAAATATTGCGAAATGTAAATTTAAATATTCTCAACTATTAACGGCTGTTTGATATAAAAAACTTATAAAAAGTGGTAATTTTTACTGACTGATAACTGATTACTGATCACTGATAACTGATAACTGATTACTGATCACTGATTACTGATCACTGATCACTGACTGAGGGAAACTTTAAACAGGAGTGACAACTGCTGTTAAAGCCGCCGTAACCGCGTCCATCGGTTGATTACCGTCGATATGGTTAAGAGTCCCTTTTTGACCGTAATAATCTAAAACGGGGGCAGTTTGGTCGATATAAACCTGTAGGCGACGGGCGATCGTTTCTTGAGTATCATCTTGACGACCCCGTTGCATAAGACGCTCAATTAAGACCGTATCTGGTACAGCCAAATTAACCACAAATGTATAACTATCGGCCAATTCTTCTAGTAATGCGTCTAAAAAGCTCGCCTGTGCCACCGTGCGGGGAAAACCATCAAGAATCCAACCCTTAGCACTGTCAGGCTGTTTTAAACGTTCCTGAATTAAACCTAATAACAACTCATCGGGGACTAATTCGCCCTTTTCCACATAAGCTTGTGCTTGCTGACCAAGTTCTGTCTTCTCTGTAATTGCTTGACGTAAAATTTCACCGGTAGAAATATGGGGAATCGTCAGAGATTCCGCTAATTTTGCCGCTTGGGTCCCTTTTCCCGATCCGGGCGGTCCCAAAAATATCACACCGATCCGTTTGCTCATGGGATTAAATATAGGGTTTTAAGGGAAAAAATAACCAGTAACCGCTAAAAGGTCACTGGCTGACTATCTAACTACTGTTTAATCATGCCCTCATAACGTTGAGAGATGACATAGGTTTGAATTTGTTTCGCCGTATCGATCGCCACCCCCACCAGAATTAACAGGGAAGTTGCCCCCAAACCGCGAAAAGTGGTGACACCAGTGGCGCTTTCTACCAAAGTCGGAATCGTAGCCACCAAACTTAAAAAGAGAGCGCCCAAAAGGGTGAGACGATTCAGCACCCCTTCCAGATAATTAGTAGTAGCTGTCCCCGGACGAATCCCCGGAATACTGGTGCCCATTTTTTTCAGGTTTTGGGACATATCCTTGGGGTTAACGATCAGGGAAGCGTAGAAGAAACTAAAACCAAGAATTAGTAAGCTATAAAAAGCCACATAACCCCAACTATCGGGACGCAGGGCATTAACCAACTGGACTAAAACCTGACCGACTGGGTTATCCGTGGGTAAAGCTTGCACCAATTGGAAAGGTAAGACCAACACTGCGGAGGCGAAAATAATCGGCATCACGCCCCCTTGATTGAGTCGTAGGGGTAGATAACTGGTTCTTTCCCGATAGAGACGACGACCCACCTGACGACGGGCAGAAACAATAGGAATCCGACGGGTTCCCTCCTGAACAAAAACAATGCCGATAATCATCACCAAGAAAACCAGCAAGAGAATCACCACTTGAGCGATCGCTTGTCGGCCACCCTGTTGAGCAAAAGTAATCGTATCACCGAGGGTTTTCGGCAAAACGGCGACAATGTTGACAAAAATCAGCAAAGATGCCCCATTTCCCAGACCGCGTTCCGTAATCAGTTCCGAAATCCACATCACGAACATAGAACCGGCTACTAAAGCGAGAACCGTAGCGGCGATCGAGGGTAAAGTTCCGGCCACAACGCCGTTAGCCACCAATAAACCGAGAGTAATACCAATACTTTGAATAATTGCCCAACCAAAGGCAATATAACGGGTAATTTGGGCAATTTTTCGCCGTCCTGCCTCTCCTTCATTTTTCTGTAAATCTTCCAAAGAAGGAAGGGCAGCGGTGAGCAGTTGCACGATAATTGAGGCGTTGATATAGGGAAGAATGCCGAGGGCAAAAATCCCCAACGTCGATAATCCTCCCCCGGTAAACAGGTCAAGGATTCCCAAAGCGGCGTTACCTTGAATAATTTCTGCTAATCTTGCCCGATCCAAACCGGGTATCGGTACAAACATCCCAAAACGGAGCAGAATCAGTAAACCCAATGTAATCAACAAGCGACCGCGTAAACCGGCCGCTTGCGCCATTTGCATAAACGTTTCCTGTGCCGTGGGAGCCTTATCACGACTGACGACCATTAACAGTTACCTCTAGTGCAGTTTTTTTATGGGAAAAAGTAATCGAGGGGGAAAACTTTCTCGATTTTTTTAAGATTTCCCCTGTGTTTCTTATGATATATCAATCCGGTCTTGGGGATTGGGTGTTAGGGTGTGGGGAGTAGGGTGTGGGG